>JACRAL010000072.1 GCA_016213435.1 Bacteroidota bacterium | reverse complement strand
TGATCGAAATAAATGATAAAACTGTTTTGTTTGCCATTTGTTTTTATTTACAAATGGACTTATTTTGATTATTTAATTTGGAACTTCAAATATCAAGTTATTAGTAAACAATAGTTTATATCCTTAACTTAATGACATTGAGCGCGCGTCTGTCTTTGGGGTAACGTCCCGATGCACATCGGGATGCAAATGGTAGGTCGTCAAAGAGCTTATATTTGTTTGTTAATCAGGACGCACTGACGTTAGGTGCAAGCATAGCGGACGACAAAACCACCATCAACAAACGGAGTGTTAACAAAACATACAAATAATTTAAACAAAGCAGTTATGACAAAAAAGCTCTTTTTCACAGTCCTGTTTTTGATTTCATCTTTTTTTCTTTTCTCTCAGACTTATATTACCAATGTAACGGTTGCTGATGTTGAAAAACAAAAATTAGTTCCCAATCAAACAGTTGTTATCACGAATGACTTAATCACTAAAATTCAATCCAGTAAAATAAAAATCCCTGCAAATGCTGCGGTTATTGACGGAACCGGTAAATATCTATTTCCGGGACTAACAGATGCCCACATACATTTTTTTCAAAATGGTGGTTTATACACCCGTCCTGATGCAATTGATTTGAGGAGTGAATTTTCCTATGCAAAGGAAATTGAAGTATCACATCAAACCATGGAAGATAAATTGAGAAGGTATTTGCAAAATGGCATTACAAATGTGATTGATGTTGGTTCAACCTATAGTTTTTTGAAGCAAAGAGAATTATTTAAAAATGCAAGTTATGCACCCTCTATTTATATGACCGGACCATTGCTCACTACATACGAATCGCCAGTATATCAAAATTTAAAAGATGACGAGCCATTCAGCTTAGTCAAAACCATTGATGAGGGAATAAAAATGGTGCAACAACAATTGCCTCATCACCCCGACTTTATAAAAATATGGTACATCACCAATCGAGATACCGTAAGTATAGAAGCAAGCGCAAGAAAAAATTTGCCAATCATTAAAGCTATTATTGAAGAAGCGCATAAAAATAATTTGAAAGTAGCGGTACACGCTACACAAAGAATTACAGCACAACTTGCGGTAGAGAATGGTTGCGACTTTTTAGTGCACAGCGTGGATGATGAAATTATAAAAGATGATTTTGTGCAGTTGCTCAAGAAAAACAAAACAATACTTTGCCCGACTTTGATAGTTCACGATGGGTATGCCCAAACTTTCGGACAAAAATCAGAAATGAGCAATTACGAATTAAGAAATGCAAACCCTTATCAATTAAGTTCATTGTTAGACTTGAAACATTTGTCGGACACTTCGCTTGTGCGTAAATACAAAAACCGTTCAAATTCAGAAGAGCAAGTTGCAAAACTTCATAAAGCAGATTCCATCAGTTCGAAAAATTTTAAAAAACTTTCAGATGCAGGTGTTTTAATTGCCACGGGAACAGATGCAGGAAATATCGGCACGTTACATGCTTCTTCTTATTTGAATGAACTAATAGCGATGAAACAAAGCGGCATGAACAATTGGAAAATCATTCAAGCTTCTACCCTCAACGGGGCAAGGATTTTAAATAAAGAAAGTGTATTTGGCACTGTTGCAGTTGGCAAAAAAGCCAATCTGATTTTGCTAAATGCCAATCCGATTGACACGCTTGAAAACATCACTAAAATATATCGTGTAATCAATAAAGGAGTGGTTGTAAATCCGGATACATTAATTGCAGAACCCCCCATTGCATTAGCACAACGACAATTAAATGCTTACAACTTTAGAAATATAGATGCTTTTTTGGAGCCTTATGATGACGATGTTGAAATTTATAATTTCCCCGATAAGTTGCTTTATAAAGGCAAGGAAGAGATGCGAAAAAAATATTCTAAAATGTTTGAAAACACTCCTAATTTACATTGCGAGTTGTTAGGGCGAATTGTGCAAGGGAATGTTGTTATAGATAAAGAGCGTGTTCAGTTTGCTGACAAAATAGTAGAAGCTGTTGCAATGTATCACATTGAAAATAATAAAATAAAAAAAGTGTATTTTGTTAGATGATTTTTTAAGTAATGAAACTACCGCAGCTAAAATGCCAGCACCTAAAAGCAATGACCGTTGCACAACTCTTCCTGCGGATGAAATTTTTTCTCAGACGGGAACTCCTGTTTGGACAAAACATAAATAACTCATGGCATACAACGAAAAATTAGCAAACAGAATTCGCGAAGCGTTGCAAGACCTTCCAAAAATTGAAGAGAAGGAAATGATGGGTGGCTTAACATTTATGGTGAATGATAAAATGTGTGTGGGGATTATCAAGGACGAAATGATGTGTCGCATCCATCCCGACTCTCACGAAACAGCAGTTGAACAAACCGGCTGCCGAACCATGGATTTTACCAAACGCCCCATGAAAGGGTATGTGATGGTTGACGATACCGGCATGAGAACCAAAAAAGAATTTGATTACTGGATAATCCTTGCGCTTGAATTTAATAAACAGGCAAAATCATCTAAGAAGCGCAAGAAGTAATTTTAGTTTTACTTTTGCCTGTTAGAATAAACGGGGAAGCCGAAAACCGACCAGAGTAGGCACAATCAAATAACAAAAATCATGGAATTTAAAATTAACGTTGTGGCAGTATTGGTGGCAGTGGTTATAAATTTTGTACTTGGATTTGTTTGGTACACCCCGCTTTTTGGAAAAATATGGGGAAAAGAAATGGGCTATGACCCCAACATGAAGCCCGATAAATCGGTTATGTTAAAAGGCATGGCATTTATGGTCATTGGAAACTTTCTTTTTGCATGGGTGCTTGCCTGGACTATGGCGGGCTGGCAATTTATTCCCGGAGCAAAAGAAATGGGTCCTTTGGTTAATGCAGTAAATTCTGCCATCTTTCTATGGTTAGGTTTTTACTTTCCGGGTCATCTGGGAGCTACTGTGTGGGAGAAAAAATCATGGAAGCTTTTTGCTATTAACGGAGGATATCATTTAGCATCTTTATTAGTTGTTGCATTTATTCTTGCTTACTGGAGTTAAAATAACTTCCGTGTGCGAAGGAGGATATCTGTTGTGGGAGAATAAAATTTCGGACAAAAGTTTGGATGAATTATTTTTCCTGCGGAGCATCTTCTTTCTCGGTTACATCTGATACAATTCTATTCTTTCGGTTCGCCAGTTCCCAGGCAGTGTAAAAAACCAGCTGGGCGCGTTTTGCGAGCAGGTCAAACTTTATTTTTGAGATCTCATCCGTTTCCTTGTGGTAATCATCGTGCACTCCGTTGAAATAGAAAATGATCGGCACTCCTTTTTTTGCAAAGTTGTAATGATCGGAACGGTAATAAAAACGATTGGGGTCGCTTAGGTCGTTGTATTTATAATCCAGTTTCAGTTTTGTGTAAGTGGCATTGGCCGTTTCGTTTATTTGGTGCAGTTCTGTGCTGATCTTGTCCGATCCGATGAGGTACACATAAGCGGAATCTTTTTTATGGTTATCGTCAAATCGTCCTATCATGTCTATGTTCAGATCGCAAACGGTGTTTGCAATCGGAAAGATCGGATTAGCGGTATAATAGTAAGAGCCGAGCAATCCCTTTTCTTCTCCTGAAACAGTCATAAACACGATGGTGCGTTTGGGTGCAAAGCCGGCTTCTTTCGCCCTGGCAAATGCATTTGCAATTTCCATCACGCCCACCGTTCCTGATCCGTCATCGTCTGCTCCGTTAAATACTTTCCCATCGCGTATGCCAAGATGGTCGTAATGTGCAGTAATAAAAATAACTTCATCTTTAAATTTAGTTCCTTCTATCATTCCCAGAATATTTTCTGAGCTAACCGTGTCTTCCTTATTTATGATCTCCATTTCGAGAGGAGATTTTATTTCAAACGAGAGGGATTGTTTTGTTGTGCTTATTTTCTTCTTAAGGTTTTCCACGGTTATGTTCTTTGAAGCAAGAATATCGTTTGCTGTTTGGATGGTAATGCCAATTTGCGGAATCTTTTTTCTCTCTTCTTTATTTTCTTTATCTGCCGACATGTTCCGAGAAGGCGAGCCCTTCTCTATTTTCATGGCAGGAGATTCTTGAAAGCGCCTTAACGCTTTTATGCTGCCGTCAAAATTGGCATTTACAATAAGAATTGCACTTGCTCCTTTGCTTTTGGCGAGATTGGTTTTCATCTGGAAGTTGGTCGCCCAGTCTGAAAGTTCTTTTGTGCCTGTAATCAATGAAACCGAATCTTCGCTCATCGGTTCTCCGCCAAGTACAAGAACAATTTTGTTTTTTACATCTGCATTTTTGTAGTCATCATATTGATTGAAAGTATCTGTCCCTTCAATTTGCGGGGAGATCCCGTAACCGAGAAAGAGAATGCTTTTAGTTTCTAATTTCAGATCTCTGCCATAAGGGGAAACATAAAAGTCTTTGAAATTTTGATATTTATTTTTCCCCGCCTTCATTGTAACACTGTCGGGAGCGCTGATCATGACCGGAAATTTCTGAAAGTAATTCTTGTTATTGGCAGGTTGTAAGCCGATATTTTTAAAATTTTCTGCAATATATTTCGCGGCTTTCTTTTGACCTTTCATGCAGGTTTCCCTGCCTTCATATTCATCCGAGGCAAGAACAGAAAGATGTTTTTTTGCGTCTTCGGGAGTAATGAGTTTTGCAAACCTCATTTCCGGGCTTTCAATTTTTTGGGAAAAAGCCTCATCTGCACCACCTTTCCAAAAGAGCGGAGAGAGTACAAGTAAACTATAAATAACTATTGTTTTCTTTTTGAAGTTTATATCCATTCGTTTTGCGTAGATTTATACAAACCTAACAAATATTTCTTTTTCTATCTTTACACAGATGAAACCCACATGGTTGAATAACCACAAAGGGGCATGAAAATGTAACTTTAGTGCAAACTTTAAACTTACACCATATGAATAAAGAAACAATAGAATTTGAGCAGCACGTAGAGCGGGGCTGTGGCATAGATGTT
>JACRAL010000078.1 GCA_016213435.1 Bacteroidota bacterium | reverse complement strand
GTTCCCCAAAAAAGACCTGTGGTATAAACATACCCGCTCCCATCTATTGCTATGGAATAGCCAGCCGATATTCCGCTCATGCTTATTGCCCATACAAAATTGCCAGAAGCATCTAATTTAGAAATAAAGAATTCTTGACTTCCTGCTGCGGTAAGCGGATAGCTGCCGGCTCCCGGATCAAAATCTACAGTTCCCCGAAAAAATCCTGTGGTATAAACATTCCCGCTCCCATCCACTGCTATAGAATAGCCCCTGTCATTGTCTGTATCGCCTATGCGCTTTGCCCATACAAAATTTCCCGAAGCATCTAATTTGGAAATAAAAATATCACTCAATCCATCTACACCTGCTGCGGTAAGGGGATAGTTGCCGGCTCCCGGATCAAAATCTGCAGTTCCGGTAAAAACACCTGTGGTATAAACATTCCCGCTCCCATCCACTGCGATAGAATAGCCCCTGTCATTGTCTGTTCCACCCATGCTTTTTGCCCAGGTGAAGGAAGGTTGGGCGAAGCAGTTTGAAATTTGAAGTACAGTGTTTAAAGTTAAGCAGAGAGTAAGTGCTGTTGTTTTGAGGGATACTTGCTTTAAAATAATTTTCATGAAACAATAGTACAGACATAATAAGAAATGGGTAATAGGGCGATTGTATGATTTTGGTAGGGCGATTGTATGATTTTGAAGCCCCCTGCCACTCGAAGGGGGGAATTGCTGGAGGATACCTCTCCTGTGCCCCCTTCGGGGGTTAGGTCCGATGACTCTGACGAGTATCGGACTCAGTCAGAGGGGCAGTGGTGTGTGACTTTAATTAAACCAACTTATGCTGAATAGCAACGCGGATGAGGGAGGCAACATTATGCACCTCTAATTTATGCATAACATGGGTGCGGTGTGTGTTCACTGTTTTCGCACTGATGAAAAGCCGCGCGGCAATTTGCGTGTTGCTTAGTCCTTGAACAACCAGCCGGAGCACTTCCAGTTCTCTATCCGAAAGCGGAGCGGCTCCTGAGGCATATGGCGATTGCGGCACCGGAGGATCCTCCATCGAAGGTTTTGCCAGCGCCAGAGAAATTTCGCTGCTGAAATATTGCTTGCCGCTCATCACGGTTTCAATGGCTTGAAGTAATTCTTCCTTTTTTATATTTTTCAGCAGAAAGCCGCAGGCACCGGCATTCAGCATTTTCAGTATGATGGATTTTTCGTCATACGTAGAAAGGGCAATAACTTTTATATCAGGATACTTCAAGCGTATTTGCTGCGTTGTTTCAAAACCATTCATCACGGGCATTTCCACATCCATCAGTATAACATCGGGCTTACATTTCTTGAGTTTTTCCAGCGCATCCCTTCCGTTATCGGCTTGGGCAATAATTTTAAGATGCGGAGTATCCGCCAAACGCGCGCTTATGCCATCTATTATTAATTGATGGTCGTCCACAAGCATAATATGTATTTGCTTTACTGTCATGCAGCCGCTGTTTGCATCGGAATGATAACCGTTGCAATCATTCCTTTCTCTTTGCCGGGTTCAGTAATAAAAGTGCCATTCATTGCCTCTGCCCGCGCAGTAATGTTCATTAATCCAATGCCTGTTTTTGGGGGATCAAGTTTGTTTTGCGAAATGCCAATGCCATCATCTTCCACCATTAAAATAAGCTGCTCCTGATTTTTAAATAACGAAACAGTTACGTTGCCCGCCTGAGCATGTTTAAGAATATTGCCAAGCAATTCCTGAAAAATACGATACATACTGACCGCTATGCTCTCAGGAACATTTTCTATGTTCTGTTTTTCAAAGTGGTAGGCAATGCGGGTATTTGCCAGTGTTTTATCGAGCAGATCAGAGATTGCTGCCGTAAGCCCGACTGCTTTGATTGCACGCGGCATCATCTGATGTGAAATAGCCCGCAATTCTTTATAGGCTTCATCCAGGGAGTTTGCTGTGCGATGAAATGCTTTCTGTTTTTCTTTGGAGAGCAGGTTTATTTCGGCAGTCAATTGTTCGTAGTTGGCAATAACCCCGGCAAGGGTTTGCCCTATGCCATCGTGCAGGTCGCACGCAATGCGGGTTCGTTCCTGTTCCTGCATATCTATAATAGCTTTTGTATGTAATTTTTGTTGCTCTAAAAGATTTGTTTTTAAGATTTCACGCTGCTTCATTTTATTGCGATTGAATAACAACAAAGCAATGATAATAATAAATGCAATTCCGGTAAACAGGAATGCCTGAAGAGTTTTGTTTTGCCTGATCTGTATCTGTTGTTCTGAAATTTTAAGCGACTGGAATTGTATTTCATTTTCTTTTTTTTCTGTTTCGTATTTTGTTTGCATTTCTGCCATCTGGACGCTGCTTGCTTTATGGTAAAGACTGTCCTTCAATTGAGAATAAAGTTGGAAATATTTGTACGCATTACGGTAATCATTCATTTTTTCATTCGCTTCTGATAATTTTCTGTATGCTTCCAGCAACAAAGGATTTGCGCCAATTTCTTTCGCAAGCCGTATTCCTTTTTCCAGCCATTCCATGGCTTCGGTATACTTTACTTTTTTCGTATAAACATTTGCAATGCCGATATAAATGCGGGCAAGGCCTTGCTTGTCGCTTGCTTCTTGTCGTATCTTCAGCGCAGCGAAATAATTTTCAAGCGCATTATCATAGCTGCCTTGCTTGCAATAAATATTCCCGATATTGTTATAAGAAACAGCAATACCTAGCTTGTCTCCTGTTTCTTGCCGTATTTTCAGCGCAGCAAAATGATTCTCCAGTGCCTTATCATATTTACCCTGCTCGCAATAAATAGTCCCAATGTTGTTATAAGAAACGAAGATACTCTGCTCATCACCTGTTTCTTTCCGTATTTTCAATGCAGAGAAATGATTTTCCAACGCCTTATCATATTTACCCTGATGGTAATAAATACCTCCGATGTTGTTGTAAGAAGCAGCAATGCCCTGTTTGTCGCCAAATTTTTTCTGTATTTGAAGCGAAGCCAAATAATTTTCCATCGCTTTGTCGTAATTACCCTGATTATAATAAACATTCCCGATGTTGTTGTAAGAAGCAGCGATGCCCTGTTTGTCGTTAATTTCTTTCCGAATTTTCAGCGCAGCAAAATAATTTTCTAATGCCCTGCTGTAATTGCCTTGATACGTGTAAATAATTCCAATATTGTTGTAGGCAGTAGCAATGCCTTTAGGAAATTCCAACTCTATAGCCAGTTGCAAAGCAATATCTCCATAACGGAAAGCAGTATCATAACTGCCAATTTTTTGGTATTCACGGCAGAGTGTATTTAAGTGAGTTACTTTATTAGTATCCTCTTTATCAAAACGAATCAACTGATGCAAACTATCCTTGGGATTATTGGCGTGAAGCACCAAGAAGGAATAAAAAAATAAACAGAGCGCAGGTGGGATTTTTCTCATGCTCTAATGATTGTTTGTTGCCTGCTCAGGTTTGGTTTGTGCGATTATTTATACTCTCCAAACACCTTCCTCATTACATCCGAAATTTCGCCAAGCGTTGCATAATTTTCCACCGCTGCAAGAATAGAAGGCATGAGGTTGGAGCTTCCGCGTACAGATTCTTCAAGCTTAACAAGAGAGGGTTTTACTTTTGAATTATCGCGTTCGCTTTTTAACTTTCTCAACTTCTCAATTTGAAAACTTCTGATAAAGTCATCCACAGTAAAAACATCTCCCTGCGGTTTTTCTTCCACCGAAAACTTATTCACACCCACAATTATTTTTTTTCCTTTCTCAATATTATCCTGATATTCATAGGAAGAGTGCGCAATTTCGTTCTGCATAAAACCCTGCTCAATGGCAGCAACCGAACCGCCCATGGCATCAATTCGCTTTATATATTCCCATGCTTTCGTTTCCACCTCATCGGTAAGCGCTTCCACAAAATAAGAACCGCCCAGCGGGTCAACCGTATCTGCTGTTCCGCTTTCATAGGCAAGAATTTGTTGTGTGCGCAACGCAATGCGCGCGGCTTCTTCGGTTGGTAAACTCAGTGCTTCGTCAAAGCCATTGGTGTGCAACGACTGAGTCCCGCCAAGCACCGCACTCAGCGCCTGAATGGTAACGCGCACAATATTATTCTGCGGCTGCTGCGCGGTGAGTGTGCTTCCACCTGTTTGTGTGTGGAAGCGGAGCATCATGGCGCGTTCATCGGTAGCACCAAGTTCTTTGGCGATCTTTGCCCACATTCTGCGTGCAGCACGAAACTTTGCCACTTCTTCAAATAAATTATTATGCGCGTTGAAGAAAAATGAAATGCGTTTTGCAAAGACATTGATATCTAATTGCCGTTGAAGTGCAGCTTGCAAATATGCTTTTCCGTTTGCAAGTGTGAAGGCGAGTTCCTGAACGGCAGTAGAGCCGGCTTCGCGAATATGATAACCTGAAACTGAAATGGTATTCCACTTCGGAACTTCTTTTGCGCAGTATTCAAAAATATCAGTAATGATACGCATGGATGCCTTGGGTGGATAAATGTATGTTCCGCGCGCGGCATATTCTTTCAAAAGATCATTCTGAATGGTTCCGGAAATCTTTTTGATATCGGCTCCTTGTTTTTTCGCCAGGGCAATGTACATTGCCAGCAAAATAGAAGCAGTGGAATTAATGGTCATGGAAGTGGTAATATCTTCCAGTTTGATCCCCTCAAAAAGAATTTCCATATCGCGCAAAGAATCAATCGCCACTCCTGACTTTCCTACTTCGCCCTCAGCAAGTTCGTGATCGGAATCGTATCCAATTTGTGTAGGAAGATCAAATGCAACCGACAATCCTGTAGTTCCGTTCGCCAATAAATATTTGTAACGTTTATTGGATTCTTCAGCCGTTGAAAATCCTGCGTACTGTCGCATTGTCCAGAGTTTGCCGCGGTACATATCGGGCTGCACTCCTCTTAAAAAAGGATAAACACCGGCATCTGTCTCCCCCTCTCCGTTTCTTCCCTTCTCCGTTTCTTTCTGACGAACCGGAGAACCGGAGATAGGGGGAATCGGAGAATAAATTCTCTTAATCTCAATCCCTGAATCAGTACAGAATTTTTTCTCTTTGGATTTCTCTGACTTGTCTCTCATTTCGTATTGTTCGTATAATTTCGCTTTTCGAAGATTCAGAAGTTCTCAGCAAATTCCTTTTTCAAATACTCAATTGCTACTTCGGTAGGAAGTTTTTTCAGTTGGGAAGAAATGCTGATTACACCTTGCCCGAAATCCAAACCGCTTGCAGATGCATGCGTTTTCTCGGCAGTGATGTTGATTATTTTAGCCGTTTCCTCTTTGGCTGTCTTGATCATTTCCCATGCTCCGATGCTCAGGTAAACCTGTTGCGAGAGATTATGGTCATACTCTGTACGGATAGTTTTGATGAGTTCAGCATGAAGTTCGTGTGCCGTGATGCCGCTGTGATGGATGCGCATCACCAGATTGGAAGGAGAAATACGTTCGAGAAAAAGTATCATGCGCTCATACGCCTGAACACGAAGCGGGATGATCGTTGCATGGTTTGAAGCTTTCGTTTCATCTTTTCTGCGCCTATAATCTTCCATGAACATTTTCTGCATACTCTCCAGAAATCCGTTCATCATGATATACACAATGCCGAGGATAATGAGGGAAGGAACAACGATTATCAGAGATTGTATGATTATGTCCATAGAAATAAAATTAGTGGATAAATGTAGAGAAAAATTCTTCTGGGATGTTGGAATGTTGAAGCATTTTCAATTGGTTCTATCGGACGCACTACAAAAATCAGATTCACACTAAATTGCTTTTTAAATTAAAGCATAATAGCAAAGAATAAGTTCATTAAAGAACGATAATTTCTGATTCTTTCAGATGTATAAAATGTAAAGATGATGAAAGCGGAACAGTATAAACTATGTTTAAAAAAATAAAAGCAGTTTTATTTATGCACTTTCCGGATGAAATCCTCCACTTCAGGAACACCGCCCTGCAGAACCAGATAGCCGTTGTAGGGTTCGCGTTCTGTAATATCTGAGCAGATTGGTTGCAGCATCATCTCTTTTACTTTTGCAGGATCTTCGGTTTGTCCGAGCACCCAGCCTAATTTTATGTAAGCGGTTTCAGGAAGCATGTTTCCCAATGGCACCACTCCTTTTGCCATCATGTCGCGGCCGGTATCGTACACAAACATGTGTACATATCCCCAAATGGTTTGTACCACCATGAAAACAGTAACGCCTTCTTCTTTTGCCTTAACAATGGCGGGATAAAGTTCTTTGTTCACATGTCCTAAACCAGTGCCCACAATAATAATCCCTTTGTATCCTGCATTGATCATGGCAAACATTACATCGGGTTTCATCCCCGGATAATAATACAGCATGGTTGCCTTCTCGCTGAAGAAAGGATAGATCTCAACGTTCTTATCTTTCCTCCGGTGATTGTATTCTTCTTTTATCGGTATGATGCTTTTCCTCGTAACTCTTGCAACGGGTGTATCGCCTATGGTTCTGAACGTAGAACGATAGGAAGAATGCATTTTACGCACGCGTGTTCCTCTGTGCAGCAAACCATATTCATCGGATGTGGGTCCAAACATGCATACCAGCACTTCTGCAATGTCGGAAGTTCCGGCAGTGAACATGGCGTGCATTAAATTCAGCGCGGCATCTGAACTCGGACGGTCAGAAGATCTTTGAGAACCAACGAGAATGATCGGCACAGGAGAATTTTGCACCATGTAAGACAGCACTGCCGCGGTATGCTGCAAGGTATCGGTGCCATGACCGATCACTATTCCGTCAATTCCATTCCTAATCTCTTTTACAATGGCATGGGCAAGCGCAATGTATTGTTTGGGTCCCATGTTTTCGCTGAACACAGCAAAGATCTTTTCGGTATCCAGGTTGCAAATGTCAGCCAGTTCCGGAACTGCACCGTATAATTCTCCGGGGGAAAATGCAGGGATAACAGCTCCTGTTCTGTAATCGAGGCGCGAAGCAATGGTTCCTCCTGTTCCGAAAAGTTTTACATAAGGCAATCCTTTGGTGACAGGAAACTGTTTTTCAGGAATCTGATAATTGGCTTTTTTATATCCTGTTTCGCGTATATCGGTGATTGTATTTGTATCTACACCGATGTTGTATCCGGTAATGATCTTCAGAACGATGTGTTCGTCATCTGTATTCTCTGCGCGGGGAAGAATGGTTCCCTGAAAGAGTCCGCGCGTAGTATCCACATCCACTGCCGCCCAAACTCTTGCAGTGTATTTCTTTAATACATCTAATGCTTTGCCTTTATATCCCTGAAAAATATCTTCGCTCATATTTTCTATTATTAAAACCTCAAAAGTTTTGAAAACTTTTGAGGTTTTAAGTTACTTCTGATTTTAATTCCGCAAGATTCATGTTACCTAATGCAATGCTGCTTACCTGCCCCATGATCCATTTTCCATCCACTTCAGGTTTCTTTGAAAACTTTATCTGCTTGAACTTCTCTTTCAGGAAAGGAATTTTTTCCTTTATCTCTTTGGGTGATACAGGTTTAAACTTTATATAGGTAAGCACTGAATCAAAATCTAATTTCGGATGCTGGTAATATTCTATGAGCATCTTACGAGCTATGTTCAAATCCATTTTTCTCTCTTTTAGGAATTTGAAGAGATCGTAAATCCTTTCGTAGCTGAAATCATCGGTGGTATCAAAATTATTTTCAACAAACTTCATGGCGTGTCCCAGGAAAGTTCCGGTAAAGCGAGGGCTGATCTTTAACTCGTCATTTATTTTCTCAATGAGCGGCACAAGATTTTTCTTCAGGATATAAGTATAATTTCCCTGCGGAATATTCCATGCTTTTAACTGCTGAATGCGGTCAAAAATATCTATCGGTATTTGTTTTCGGATCGCTTCAATGTGTTCGTTCTTCAAAGGGATGGGAGCCGAATCGGTATCTGGATACATGCGGTCGGCACCGGGAAGTACGCGTTCAAAGATTGTTGTCCCGCCATCCGTTAAAGCTTTCCTTGTTTCGTTCGGAATACAATTAAAAGCCATGCGGCATCTTTCCTCCACCGTTTCAATGGCAGTTGGGATGTCTTCTATCGGTCCCCATAATACGATCCATGCATCTTCTTTCTTACAGGACAGAAGTTTAGAAATGTTTTCCGATTCCTTATCCGAAATATGTTTCACCAGATCTTCCGAATGGATGATGTTTGGCTTTTCTATACAGGCGATCACTTTCAATCTTGTAGATATCTCATCAGCGAACATCTGCTTTGGCTGTGTGAAGTGAGATAATATTCCTCTGAATCCGGGCAAATGAATGGCAATTATTTCCTGCTTGTTCTTTTTTGCATCCTGAAGCGGCTCATAACTGAAGTTGAATTCTTCCGGATTAATTTTTACCGAATTCATCTTCCATTTCTTTTCATCACCCGCTTTCTCTTTTAATAATTTGATGATATGCACCAATGCCCATTGCCTGAAACATTCGTTGTGCGTTAGTTCGGGCATCCATTTGGTATGTGCCACGCCTTTTATTTCCACACGCGTTCCTCCTCTGCAGCTTACATTCACATCGGCACGGGTTGAACCAATTCCGGTTCTCACTTTTCCTGTGCTTCTGTTCAGGAAACGGATGTAATCAGCCGCTTCTTTTACTTCATCCGGATTTATAAATTCAGGATGGGTGACCGTTTCAATAAGCGGCATACCCAAGCGGTCTGTTTTGTAGATCCGTAAATGCCCGACATCCGAAATTTCACGACTGGAATCTTCTTCAATGCTCAGCTGAATGAGATTAATAGTTTTATTTTTCAACTGGATTTTTCCCCCTACTCCGATGATGGCGGTACGCTGAAATCCTCCCGGAATGCTTCCGTCAAGATATTGCTTGCGCGTGATGTGCACTTCGCCTACAATATTCATTTTATTCAGAACCGAAACTTCAAGAGCAATGTTAAGTGCAACAGGGTCTATTGGAAATGGAGGAGTGTCATCTACATCATACGTACAAGCTGTTTCATTCTTTATCCGGTAAATAATATTTTTCCGTGTTTTGAATTCCATCAGCGCGGTGCCGTCATATTCGCCCAGTTCGCTCAGCGTGGGGCGCATGTGTCTCACAATTTCAGCATCAAAATCATCGTGGGAATTAAATTTGCCTGCAGGACAGCGGCAAAAAAGTTTTCGTGCGGTTAATAATTGCTGATGAACTTCCAAGCCCGACATAAATCCGATGCGGTCGTAATCTGCCTGCGTGGCTTCTTTTCTACCAACGTATCCGATTGCTTTTCTGCTCTGCTCGTAATTCTGCTCTGGGTCAAACGACTGGTTCATCTGCTTTCCTCTTTGATTAGAAAAATCACCTTTGTTAAAAAGAGGTCAAACGTACATGATTTTTTGAAAACCACAGCGAAAAAAATTATTTCTTATTGTCTTGTGGATAACTGAATAAAATCAATTAATACATCCCATTTCAAAAATCATGGTCATGAAAAATTTCACCCTGCCCGAAAGAGTCCTTTGGGCAGGATGAAATAAACGATATGTTAAGGTCTTTTATTAAAATGAATACCTGATGCCTCCGTAAAAACCTCTGCCGCGTGTTGCGTATCCCATGATTTCGTTATACTGCGTGTCAAAAATATTTTCTATTCTGATCATTGCGGTCAGACTTTTTATGATTTCGTATCGTGCCGAAAGATCAAACAAGGTATAATCCTCAACGCCCACGGTGTTCAGGGCTCCAAAAGGACCAAGAGCAGCATCATAATAGATGTCGCTGCGTGCTCCTGCAAAACGCACATCGCCACGCAGAGCAAGTTTTTTTATGGGATTATACGCTATGGAAATATTGGCTGTGCTTGGCCTGCGGACCAAGCCGATGAACTGGATTTCTTTAGTTGTAAAAGCTCCGTTGGAAAATAATTGAACTTGATTGTCTTTGGTATGAGAAGTATCAATGCCTGATGGGTTGTATTTTATTTTTCCCGCAATAATTGATAAGTTTCCGAATAAAACCAGCTTCTCGGAAATTTTTGACGTGAGAGAAAATTCAAAACCGTGTGAGTATTGAGTGCCAAGATTTACATACGTGTCTCCTCTGTAATCACTAAACGAAAGAGAATCAATGGGCGTTGATTTGTTCCACAGGTAAACATAATCTACTACGTTTTTCACCTTCGTATTGAAATACGCTACAGAATACCACAACTGGTTATTCAGCTTTTGCTTTATACCTATTTCAAAAGATTGTGATTCTTCCGGTTTCAGCGTTTTATTTCCGCGGGTGATACCTGAAGTGAGGTCTTTCTCGGGCGTATATAGTTGGTAAAGAGATGGCGCATTGAATCCGGTTGTATAAGAGAAATACAGCAGCGCTTCTTTTGAAAGTTTCAGAGAGGGATTGATCTCCCAGGTAAACACATTGCCAAACAGGCTATGATTCACAAATCTCCCGCCAAGTCCAAGGTTTAATGCAGATAATTTTTCATTCAGCAATGTTCCGCTTAAATCAGCATGAAGGAATCCGTTTGAAGTATGAGAATTTATTTTTAGCGAGTCCAGATTGTTTTTGGATTCATAAATTCCGTAGGCAGTAGAATAATAATAGGTTTGGGCCGTCATTGTTTCTTGATAGAGGTTAGTCCCTGCAACAAGATCAATTCCCTTTGTGTGATAATTTAATTGCAAATCGTTGCTCATAGTTGATCCCTTGTGTGTCTCTGAAAAATAATTATGGTTTGAAGTTCCTGAGGCAGTCACCTGAGAGGAATCATTAATGGCTTTTCTTTCAATATTGCTGATGCCGCCATAATATGTAACTGAGAATTTCTCATTGAACTTGTATGAAGCGCCATACGTAAACAATTTGCGGTTAAAATCAATAGTGTAATTGTCGTCATCCTGATAAGCGCCAGCATCAATCTTGGTATGCTGGCTGGCAATTTTATAGGAAGCAAACACATCAAGATTTTTTTTGTGGTATCCTAATTTTCCAACCAAATCTGTTTTTCTAAATGGATTGCTTTTATCAGAATGCTGATAGGTATTTGGATTTGTAACCGTATCAACAGTTGAATTAAATCCTTTGCTCCCGGTATTGTACATTTCTGCATTTACGTAAAAACCCTCTTTATGAGTATAATTAAGTAAAACATTTTCAGATAGAATAGTGCCGTTGCTGTTAAAAACTCCGCCTTTTACTTCGACATCGGTATGAATCCCGGGCTTCTCGTTATTTTTCTTTGTAATAATATTGATTACTCCTCCAATTGCAGACGACCCGTAAAGCGTGCTGTGTGACCCGCGGACAATTTCAATACGTTCAATATTTCCGAGCGACAGTTCTGCCAGATCAATGGAATTGTCTGTTGTGGATGGGTCGCTGATTTTTATGCCATCAACCATTATTGCAGTCTGGCTTCCGTTTGCTCCTCGCATAAAAAGACTGCTTAGGCTGCCGGGATTCTGTTGTCCGCCCACAACATAAATTCCTTCATGCACGGATAAAAATTCCGCCAGCGAATTTGCGCCTGAGTTTTTAATTTCTTCGCTGCCGATCACTGTTACACTCCGACCTACATTAATCGGATTTTTTTCACTGCGTGTTGCCGTAACGGTTACTGATTTCAGTTCCACTGATTTTGTAGTGTCTGCTTGCTGTGCATGGCTTAATCGCGAAGCCGCCAACAGTGTAACCACAAGGATTGCTTTTGATTTCATTGTTTTTTTGATTTTATCCCGATAGCCATCGGGAGGTTAATAATACAATAACAGTTGCCCGTTTATTGCAAACCAAAAAACAGAATAAGAAAGGAAGTGTATGGAACCCCGATATATCGGGAGGAAAAATTCCATCTAACCTGACTTATGCTCCTTTCGCGGAAGCAATAAAGTCATCAAACAGTTCAGGCAGGTTTCCTGGCTTTCCCGTCTTCTAACCGCCTTCCCGCATTTAAGCAGTGGCTAAGTTTGTCAGAAGCGCTTTCCCGAAAATATTCGGAACGAGATTACAGTTGCGCGACAGCCCGTGATTCTCACACGGTTCCCTATTATCTCCGATTTGAAATCGGAGCACCTAAATTATAGATGATTGAACAACAGAAAGAACATTTAATGGGACAAAGATATATATATATTTGGATTCTCCAATTTTATTTAGAACGAGGATTTGTTTCAAAGACATTTATAAAACTTTTCTGTGCAGAAGCGAGCGCAACCGACAGCAATTTATGGGTAGAGAAGGGGAAAGAAGCGAAAACGCGCGATACTTTGCAATACCGCGCGTCCAATGTCATTAAGTTAAGGATATAAACTATTGTTTACTAATAACTTGATATTTGAAGTTCCAAATTAAATAATCAAAATAAGTCCATTTGTAAATAAAAACAAATGGCAAACAAAACAGTTTTATCATTTATTTCGATCAG
>JACRAL010000077.1 GCA_016213435.1 Bacteroidota bacterium | reverse complement strand
GTACTTTATAGGACAAACCAAATGATACAACAATAAATTTTTATTGTGTCGCTTATATATATGCTCACTCACACAACAAAGATACTAAACACTAACAGCCACCCCGCAGCAGAGCTGCGAGGAATTCATTCGATTAAAGTAAACAATAATAAAAACCGAACCGCCAATAAGGAAGAGGTAAATAATATGTTTCAGTATGATTTCTTTGCGAAATAAATCCGCAATGCGCTTTTTCTCTTCCAGAGTAAAATTTTCAAGACCGGTTTGCTGAGGGGATGTCATAATTTCACGAAGGTAAAAAATATTCATTTCAACTACGCATAACTCTTTTCATAACTTTGACAGCAGCAAACAGCACATGAACACTATACGGATTTGTTTATTTATTTCTCTGTTAGCCGTTTTCTCATTCCCTTTTCAAAAAAATGGAGATCATGCTTGTGCTCAAGCCAATCTTCTCGCTAAAATTACTTCTCTCAAATCCGACACCGACATCACCCATGCTTCCTGGAGCATTTGCGTACTGGATGTAAAAAGAGATTCCGTCATTGCTGAATATAACAGCCATCTTTCGCTTATTCCTGCAAGCACTCATAAAATACTTACTACGGCTGCCGCACTTTCTTTGCTCGGATGGGATTTCAAATATGAAACACGGCTTGAATATGACGGTAAATTAGATTCCATCGCAGGTATTCTCCACGGTAATATTTATATCAAAGGAAGCGGAGATCCCACTCTTAATTCAGAAACGTTCAAAAAGAAAAGCGACACCGTTCCGCTTACCGACCAATGGGCGAAAATAATTCTGGCAAAAGGAATAAAGAAAATTAAAGGCGCTGTGGTTGCCGATGCAGGCGCGTTTGACGATGAAACCATTCCTTCCACCTGGGTATGGGGCGATATGGGGAATTATTACGGAGCCGGAGCATGCGGACTTAATTTTTCAGACAATAAATTTTCTCTTTATTATAAATCTGGAAGTAAGAAGGGCGATACTGCCTTCATCACAAAAATTTCTCCTCCGATTCCCGGAATGAAAGTGGCAAGCTATGTGCGTACAGGAGGATATCTCGACAACGCTTTTATTTACGGTGCGCCTTACGATGAACTCCGCTCTGTAAAAGGAAGTATTCCTGCCAACAAAATCAATTATGAAGTAGAAGGAAGCATTCCTGATCCTCCGCTTTTTTGTGCACAGTCGCTGGATAGTTCATTGAGAAAAATCGGAATTATAATTGGTGAACAGGCAACAAGCATCAGAAGTCAGTCCGAAAGGGCTCCTTCGGAGAAGTTAGAAGTTAGAACTCAAAAGTCAGAAGCAAGACAAACAATTTACATCCACTATTCACATACACTAGACAAAATCATTTATCAAACCAACATTCAGAGCAATAATTTATTTGCAGAAAGTATTTTAAAAACAATCGCATGCGTGTCTCCGTCCCTTCGGGGGAATAAAACAAATCTTGGCAGCGAGCAAACAGGAATTGATATTGTACAACACTATTGGAGATCAAAAGGAGTTGGCCTGAAAGGATCTTACATGGCAGACGGTTGCGGACTTTCGCGCTTCAATGCCATCAACACCAAACAGCTTTCAGAAATTCTTAGAACCGTCACACTTGATTCTGTTGTCTTTAATACATTCTACAATTCTCTTCCCGTTGCAGGGAAAAGCGGCTCGCTCGGAAAACTTTGCAAAGGAACTTTGGCGGAAAATAATATTCACGCCAAGAGCGGATACATGACGCGTGTGCGCAGTTATGCCGGTTACGCCACAAGCAAAAGCGGAAAGCTCCTCAGCTTTGCCATCATCATAAATAATTACGACTGCTCTCCAGCACAAATGAAAGACAAATTGGAAGAACTGATGATTGCGATTGCGGAGATTGAATAACCATTGATCACAACATACCTTTCTGCCACAATGCTGCCATATCCATCATTAAGCCCACACTGAAATGAATGCAAACCCCTAAGAGAATGGATCGGCTTTTTAAACTCAGCACACCAAGAACAATTCCAGCAACAATAGCAGCAATGGTTTCCGGCAAGGGCTTGCCAAAGTGTATCATACAATAAGGAATCGTCATAACTAGCACAGAATAAACTCCAAATCTGTGTTTCATTCCATGCACCATGAACCCGCGAAAGAAAAACTCCAGCGAAAAGAATTGCAGAAAATACAATGTTTCCCAAATCCAAAAATTGGGATATAATTTTTCTCCTGAATTTAATTCATAGAACGGATACTTCGCCTGAAAAGCAGCTGTTTTGGAGAAAAAATAAACTAGTGGAATCATTACTCCAAGCATAATGAGATACAAATAATAATTTTTAAACGCACCTTTCCACCTCAGCCCATAATCACTGAGTTTTTCTTTAAATACTATTTTTATCACAAGTGCAGGAACAACAAAATAAAACCCACATAAAATAAAAACCCATTTGGCGAGATTAGACAACTGCTCATTTTCAGAAAAATGAATTCGCGTTTGTATTTCCGGCAAATACTTATTCATAGTAAGGCATAAGGCCGAGAGAACAGAGATCATGATGATTTTTACATCTATTTCTTTTTCATCGTCCTTCGAAAAAAAATCTTTCATCTTCATAAACAAAAGTAATTCATATTTTTATACTCATTCAACTTGTGTTTCGTTTTGTATTTTCGTACTTCCAAAATTATCTGAAGTGTTTTATTCTGACATATGAATCTCTTCTACTGCCCCGAAATAAATAATAATAAGATTATTTTCCTTTCCGAAGAAGAATCTGCTCATGCCATTCGTGTATTGAGAATGAAAACGGGCAACTCCATGTTTCTTGCAGATGGAAAAGGAATATTTTACTCAGCAGAAATCATTTCCGATAACGTAAAAAAATGCTCCGTAAGAATCATCCACCCTATTACAGATAGCTCAAAAAGGAGTTTTCATCTCACCATTGCCATCGCTCCCACAAAAAGCATAGACCGCTTTGAATGGTTTCTTGAAAAAGCAACGGAGATCGGATGCGATGATATTATTCCCATCAGCTGTAAACATTCTGAGCGCACAGTCATCAAAATAGAACGGCTCAACAAAGTGCTCGTCTCCGCCATGAAGCAATGCTTAAAATCACAACTCCCAAAACTGCACGAACTACAAGATTTCAAATCTTTCATTAACGAACCTCTCCCCTCTCCTTCGAGAGAGGGGGCTGGGGGAAGGTGGCAGAAGTTCATCGGACACATTCCTGAACTTTCAGAATCCGAGTTCCCTCCACAGAATCCACAGGGAAAACTGCTACAAAATATCTATAAAAAAGGAGACAACGCGCTTATTGTTATTGGGCCCGAAGGCGGATTTTCTGAAGAAGAAATATCTCTGGCTATGCAAAACGAATTCACTTCCATTAGCTTAGGCAATTCACGCTTAAGAGTTGAAACTGCCGGAATAGTTGCGTGCAGCATAGTGAATGCAATTAACTGAGAACACCCCTCATTCTGGATACCAAGTTGTTCTTTTGCCTGTTTTTACAATAGCCGATTACTAATCTCTCAGATTAATGGTTTTTTTGTAAGTTTGTAGCATCCTTGCATGCAGTTGTTCCATGAAAAAAAATGAATTATTTTCAAACAGTAAAGATGATTTGAAAAAAATGAATCTACTCATCAAATTTCATAACCCGAGCTGGCTGGCGTTGAATAAGATTCAAATCCATAAACTCTTTACTGCGTTGCTGTTCTTACTTCTTACCCTCTCATGCTTCTCTCTCTCCGCTCAAAATTATGGCGACCCATCACTTCTGCAAAAAAATAAGAAAAAAGAAATAATTTCTATTGGAGCAGGAGCAGGAGTACTCACCTTTCAAGGAGATGTGGGCAAGGGTTCTCAAGTTGGAGACTACAGTTACATTCGCAGCGCATTTTCTATTTCTTTAGAAAAATATTTAAACCGGAATCTTTCTGTATCATTGAATGTACTGAAAGGAAAAATTGCCCGTGATGAAAAATCGTCCGACAATATTCCAAAGCTGAATTTTGAATCGCCCATCACCCAAATTGCAATAAGTGGAACCTTTTTAATGCAGGGAAAGAAAGAACAATTCTTGATTCCGTTTATTACTGCAGGAATTGGATTTTTTATGTTTAACCCCCATGCTGATCTTCTTGACAAAAACGGAAACACCTATTACTATTGGGGAGACGGAAGCACGCGCAATATGCCGGAAACACCTCTAAATATTTTTTATGCTTATAATATTGACCGCGATTATAAGTATGAAACACGCTTAGGAACCTCCAGTGAATTTCCACATAATGCCATGGTAGTGCCTGTGTCCTACGGAATAAAACTTAAACTCACTTCACGTTGCGATGCCAATCTCGGATTCTCTTATCACTTCACCTTTACTGATTACCTTGATTACGTAAAATCAAAAGCCAACGACAAATATTTTTTCACCTACGCTTCCTGCACTTGGCACATTTTCAAGAAGGTAAAAACTGAAGAAGATAAAAACCCTACCGTGAATTTTGCTTCTATTGATAAGTCAGATGCAGACGGAGATGGCATTCCTGATTTAGATGACCTTTGTCCGTATAACCCCAAGGGTGTACTGGTGGATAGTAAAGGATGTCCCATTGACAGTGATAATGATGGAGTACCTGATTATTCAGATAAAGAACCTCACTCAAAAAGCGGAGCACAAGTGAATACGGATGGCATAGAATTAACAAAAGAGAAATTAGCAGAATTAAAAAAAGAAAATATCACAGTCGCATCACATAGTGACGCATTCAGTGATCAGTTTAACAAGAAACCCAGTGCAGAATTCCTGAAAGAAATAGCAGCAATGGAAATAGAAGCCCGTAAAAACCCTGCCAACACATCGGCAAATAAACCCATTCCATCCAATCTGAAAATCTCTGACTGGAACAAAGACGGCTTTATCTCCCCGGAAGAAATCACTAAAACCATTGAAGCATTTTTTGATGGCAGCATCGATTTTTCTGCAGAGCAGATTCACAAGATCATTGATTTCTTCTTTGAGCAGTAAGGATCGATACCTTTCCCTATTTTTTTATCTTTACCCTCCATTTTTAACTTATGATAACAATTACTTTTCCTGACGGAAAAACCAAACAATACGAAGCCGGAGTTACCGCTTTGGATATTGCAAAAAGCATCAGCGAAGGACTTGCACGCAATGTGCTTTCCGCAAAAGTAACTCCCCTCTCCTTTGGGAAAGGGGCTGGGGGTGAGGTCTGGGATGCAATTCGTCCGATAAAAGAAGATGCAAAAATTCTTTTCCTCACATGGAAAGACGAAGAGGGCAAATCCACTATGTGGCATTCCTCCGCTCACCTTTTTGCCGAGGCGCTGGAATTCTTTTATCCCGGAGTGAAGTTCGGCATCGGCCCTCCCGTAGAAAATGGTTTTTATTACGATGTTGACCTCGGAGAGAAAACTATTTCATCCGAAGATTTTAAGAAGATTGAAGATAAAATGCTCGAACTTGCAAGACAGAAAAATCCGTATGTACGAAAAGAAATTTCAAAAAAAGACGCGATAGATTTTTTTCAGAAAAAAGGCGATGAATACAAATTGGAATTGCTCAATGAACTTCAGGACGGGCAAATCACTTTTTACGAGCAGGGAAATTTCACCGACCTCTGCCGCGGTCCACATATTCCCAATACAGGTTTCATTAAGTCTGTAAAACTGATGAATATTGCAGGTGCCTACTGGCGCGGGGATGAAAGCAAAAAGCAACTGACACGCATATATGGAGTTACTTTCCCCTCTCAAAAAGAACTGGAAGAGCATATTGCGATGCTCGAAGAAGCAAAGAAGCGCGATCACCGTAAACTCGGGAAAGAACTTAAGATTTTTACTTTCAACGATGATGTGGGCCCTGGTCTTCCACTTTGGCTTCCGAATGGTGCCACAATGATCGAGCAACTAGAAACACTTGCAAAAACGGCTGAAGAAAAAGCCGGATACAAGCGTGTGCGCACCCCACATCTGGCAAAAGAGAATATGTATAAAACAAGCGGACATCTCCCATACTATGCCGAAAGTATGTTTCCTCCTATGGATATGGACGGGGAAAAGTATTATTTAAAGGCGATGAACTGCCCACATCATCACAAAATCTTTGAAGCATTGACCCCGAGTTACCGAGACCTTCCTCTTCGCCTTGCAGAATACGGAACTTGCTACCGCTACGAACAATCGGGAGAACTTTTCGGATTGATGCGCGTACGTTCTTTGCAGATGAATGATGCTCACATCTATTGCACCAAAGAACAATTTGCTGATGAGTTTCGTGCGGTAAATGATATGTACTTAAAATATTTTAAGATTTTCGGAATTGAAAAATATGTAATGCGATTTTCCACTCACTCTCCCGACAAGCTTGGCAAAAAATATGTGGATGAGCCTACACTTTGGCTGGAAACAGAAGACATGGTTCGCAAAGTGCTCATTGAATCAAAAATTCCTTACAAAGAAGTAGCAGATGAAGGCGCTTTCTATGGGCCAAAAATTGACGTTCAGGTTTGGAGCGCCATCGGAAGGGAGTTTACACTGGCAACAAATCAAGTGGACTTTGCTGTTCCAAAAAGATTCGGATTGACGTATATAAGCAATCAAAACAAGTCAGAAACTCCAATTTGTATTCACCGAGCCCCACTGGGAACGCACGAACGATTTATCGGATTTCTCACAGAACATTATGCCGGAAATTTTCCGGTATGGTTGGCTGCCGAACAAGTGACCATTCTCCCTATCAGCGACAAGTTTAATGACTATGCAAAAAATATCCTTACTTTGCTGAAAAAGTATTACATTCGCGCCTCTTTTGACGACCGTAGCGAAAAAATAGGAAAAAAAATACGAGATGCAGAGATGATGAAGGTTCCTTACATGCTGATAATCGGAGAAAAAGAAGTTGCAGTAAATGCGGTTTCTGTCCGGAAACATGGAGAAGGAGATATTGGAAGTGTAAATGCAGAGGAGTTTGCAAAAAAGATAAAACAAGAAGTGGACAGTGTGATGCAGTTCGACTTCTAAAAAAATAAAACATAAACTAAAACTAAAAAGCCATCGCAGCACCATTTTACCGACCACGTCCTTCAGGAGGATCAGGAGGATCGTCAAGACCGTATCAAAGAAACTTTAACAGGTTTCAAAAAAGAGAAGACCTTCATAAAATAAATGAAAGGATCAGGCACCCCGAAGTTCGGGTTGTTGGAGAAGGATTTGAGCCAGTTGTTGTTCCGATGGAAAAGGCACTACAAATGGCGAAGGATGCAGGTTTAGATTTGGTAGAAATTTCGGCAACAGCCACTCCTCCTGTATGTAAAATTATAGAATATAAAAAATTCTTATACGAGATAAAGAAAAAAGAGAAAGAGAAAAAAGCAAATACGTCAAAAGTTGTTGTAAAAGAGATTCGCTTTACTCCGCATACCGATGAACATGATTTCACTTTCAAAAAGAATCATGCACTGAGGTTTCTTGAGGAAGGATCAAAAGTAAGAGCATACGTGTTCTTCAAAGGAAGAACCATCATGTTCAAAGATCAGGGAAGATCGCTTTTAATGCGCTTTGCACACGAGCTTGAAGAAGTAGGAAAAATAGAACAGATGCCGATGCAGGATGGAAAGAAAATGATCATGCTGATCGGTCCGGGAAAAAAGAAATAAAGAACAATTAATACTGACGACTATGCCAAAAATGAAATCAAATTCCAGTGCAAAGAAGAGATTCCGAGTCACCAATTCAGGAAAAATAAAAAGGAAACATGCTTTCAAAAGCCATATCCTTACCAAGAAAGGAACAAAACGCAAACGTCATCTTACACATGCCGCGTTGGTACACCCTACCAATATGAAAAGAGTAAGAGCAATGCTTTGTATATAAATTTGCCCCGACCCTAAAGGGTGAAAGAAAAAAAAACAGAAACCAAAAATAGCCTGCCAGTCCCTTTAGGGATTTAGGGCAAAACCTAATAGATTATGCCACGTTCAGTCAATAGTGTAGCGTCCAGAGCACGCAGAAAAAAAATCCTTAAGAGAACCCGCGGGAACTGGGGGAAAAGAAAAAATGTTTGGACCATTGCGAAAAATGTTTACGAGAAAGGTCTTACTTATGCTTATCGCGGAAGAAAAGACAAGAAGATCGTTTACCGCGGAATTTGGATCCAGCGTATCAATGCGGCAGTTCGTGTTCACGGAATGTCCTACTCTCAATTTATTGCTAAAGCAACAGAGAAAAAGCTAGGATTAAACCGAAAAGCACTTGCTGACCTCGCCTTGAATCACCCTGAAGCATTCAATGCTGTGGTTGCGGCAGTAAAATAGCTGATCGAACAATTCTTTAAAAAAGGAATCGAAAGAAATTTCAATTCCTTTTTTTATTTATGGAAAAAACTAAACCACTCTGCACTGGAAGTGCAGAGGTTTGAAAAGACAAAGAATGAAATTCTTACTCCAATATAATATTATCAGTATCTGCATTCGATGGTTTGCGATGATGCTCAAGATATTGTTCTACCATCTTATCAG
>JACRAL010000071.1 GCA_016213435.1 Bacteroidota bacterium | reverse complement strand
TTTTTTTACCTTTGACTGCCATCTTATAAGTGGTTATTTTCCAAAAACAACTTTAACTTATTTGATGGCACCTTTTTATTTCATTCTCAGAATTTTATAAACATTCTTTTGTTAGCACAGCAATCCGTTATAAACAGAAATAATGGATTCCGTTTTATTTGAACAATTCTTGAATTCATCTTCAGAAATATATTTCCAATCAAATGCACGATATAACTGTGAGTATACCTCTGTACAAGAACCATTAGCGATACTTAAAAAGTTAATAAATTCTTTATTACCTCCTCTTCCAAATCCCTCTGCAATATTATCCATTACAGAACCACTTGCTGCTTTTATCTGATCTCTAAAACGAAAATCATTTACAAAACTTCCTTTTTGAGTTATTTCAAAAATGTTAACACATAATTCTCTCGCTAATTTCCATATCTCTAAATCATCAAACTTTTTTATTGTTGACATTCTTTTGATAAGATAAATTATATATTTCTAACCATGAACAATAAACCGTAAACAATAAACAATTTTAAATTCTAAACTACATACCATATTATACTTTCGGAGCAATTGCCTGCATCAACTCATCATCCCATGCATGACCTTCAGCAAGCAGTTGTCTTAATTTAATAAAATCAACTTCCCGGTTGTCTTTTGGACCTTCGTTGAATGCTCTGAATCCTGCTTTAGCTTCGGTCATCATATTTAAAGCGAGCCATTCGCGGTTGGTTTCTTTATTTTTATCCCAGTGCTCGAGTTTCTTTTTCCTCACTTCAGTAAGGGTTTTACTGATGCAGTTCGGGAAGGTATAAACTAATTTGGTGATGAGTTTATTTACGGTCTGGTCGAGCAGGGAAAGGTCAACCACTCCATTAGCCATTATTTCCTTCCCTTTTTGGAGGTCTTCTCCGGTTTTAGGAGCGCCATAAATTATCTTACCGAACTCGTCGGAGAACTTATCAACGTTGACTAATGGATTCGGAATAAATTTTCCGTCAACTTTAAGAGCAGGGGCAATATCGGATATCATTCCGAGGTAATAAGCCTGATGAGCGGTCCATGGTTCACAGAGTGTAAGGGAGTACAATGCCCGTTCAACGCCGAGGTAAAGGTGGAGAAAATCAGTAGCTCCGCCTACTGCTGCGCTGCCGTGTTTCGGACCTGCCTGCCCGAAGCGGGCAAGGTCTGAAGCAATGGTAAAATCGCATGCCATTCCGATTTCCTGACCACCGGCAATACGCATTCCGTTTACCCTGCATATTACCGGTTTTTCACAGATAAAAATAGCGGAAACCATATCGTTGAAAAGGCGCATATACTGGCTGTATTCCTGCGGATTTCCGGCATAGTACTCGGCATACTCCTTGGTGTTTCCGCCTGTGCAAAATGCTTTATCGCCAACTGCAGTAAAAACAACGGCTACCACACTCCGGTCGTTAGAGGATTGTCTGAAAGCCATTATAACTTCTTTTACCGCAGCGGTGGTATAGGAATTAAACTGTTTTGGATTATTGAGCGAAATCCATGCATTGAAAAGACCATCTATGGGCTTTCCGTCTTTGTCGTTACAGGGACGTTTTTCGAAAAGAATTTCTTTGTATTCGGTTTCGACTAAATTGTGACTTACTAACATAGTTTTTTATTTTTTAGGTTATTAAATTAAATTAATATTATTCATGATCTGGAACAAGGATTGACCGCTTGGTATATTTATGTTCCAGTGTATTTTTAAATATTTCGTTAATTTGTGATAACGGGAACAACTGAATAAATTGTTTGATGTTTAATTTATCCGTTGCAATTAAATCCAGAACGGCAGGGTATAATTCGGGTTTGCATCCCCAAGTCCCGATTAATTTTGCGTCAAAAGCCATCAGGTTGCTTAATCTTACTTCCGGTTTATCCATAGTAAATCCAACAATTGAAAGAGTAGAAGTGAAAGTAAGAAGATTGTATGCCATTTCCTGTCCTGCTTTGGTTCCTGACATTTCAAAAATTTTCCATCCATACCGGGAAACTCCCATCCCTTTTGCAATTTCGATGACACTGCCTTTGATAGTTTTGAAATCAAGTCCTGTAATATTCAATGTTGCATCAACGCCATTTTCTTTTGCTATTTTTAATTTTTCATCATCAATATCAATAGCAAGAACTTTTGCTCCACGAATTTTTGCAATAAGCGCTGCATAAATACCTACTCCACCGACACCAACCACAATTGCCAAATCACCGCTTTCAAGTTCCGATTTTTCAATTACCTGATAAGGTGTGGAAATTGCATCAGCCACAACTGATAATTCTTTTAACGGGTATTTGTCAAGAACGGATTCAGGAACCGGACACAAAAACCTGTAAGGTACTTTAATATGAGAAGCAAATCCCCCGTCGAAATCATTGCCCGGCATAAGTTGTTTCTGGCACATGTTGCTTCTTCCTTTTTTGCATAGTTCGCATTCTCCGCAGGGCAGTACTGCAGGAATGATAACTTTTTTCCCTACCCAATCGGAATTCCCTGCAACTACCTTACCACTGATTTCGTGACCGAGAGTCAGGGGAAGTTCTTTTTTTGTTTTTACACCAAAATGCCAGAAGCTAAGATCTGTATGGCAAACGCCGCAGCCGGCAATTCGAACAAGTACTTCATGTTCATTTAATTCCGGCAACGGACTTTCTACAAACCGGAAAACGGCTTTCAGTTCAGTCATTTTCCATGAATACATTTTTTCTTCCATAATTTATTTCCCTCCTTATATTTAGGACAATATTAATTTTAAATGAACAAAATGAATCCACTCGGAAAAGTAATTTCTTTATAAAATGAAATAATGGAATGTTGGAATAATGGGCTTTCCCAATATTCCATTTTTTCATTATTCCAAAAGACTGGACTTTTCGGAGTGAACTCAAAGATATAATATTTTTTTTTTTGAGTGGATTGTAGAAAAGATTTTAAAGATGTTATTGAGCATATTCATATACCAAATTCAAAACTTTGAAGGAAGAATATTTGCAGGTCTTTTGTCTATTATATAAATCAATAAAAATGTAATTATACAAACAGGCCATTCAAGATAAATAGGATGAGAAACAATACGAATAGCGGGAACAAATTGCCAGAGTGCAAGGAGCATTATTCCTGTTATTAGCGTCCATACGGCGGCGCTTTTCCTGCAAAGCTTCGGTAAGAACATTGAAAACAATAAAATCACGGTATAGGAAGTAGTTAATGTAAGGCAAATAAGTAAAGTTTTTAAAATCCCCACCACTGTTGTTGCAAGTATATAAGTAACAATACTTATAACCAGTACAATGACACGCGAAGTTATCAGTTCCTGTTTTTTAGAAATGCCGGGTTGTAAAAAAACCTTCCATATATCTTTAATAATCAATGTTGCGCAGCCAAGTAATAATCCCACAGCAGTGGATATATCTGCCGCCCATAATCCTGACAAAGTAATACCTGATATCCATGGATTAAAACTTAAAACAACTTCAGGCAGAGCCATAGAAGCATTTTTCAGGTCGGGAAACTTAGCCGCGGCAACTATTCCGAAAATAGCGGATAAAAAGCCAATCGGCAGAATTAATAATCCGCCGAGTATATATCCGATTTTTGCTGTTTTTGCATCCTTCGCGGCAAAGGAAACCTGGACGACACCCTGGGTAGAAAATACCGTGGGGAACATAACCAGGAACCATGCAATCACTAACACCCAACCAACTCCTGCAACAGGGTCGAACCAGGGAATTCCGGCAGGCAGTTGAGCAGTTATCATTGAAAATCCTCCCGCTCCGGAAATACTCATTACAATCCCTGCAATAATACCGATATAAATGACCGCAACATTAATCAGGTTTGAAAAACCGGCTGCCCAGTAGCCGCCGATAAGGGTAATGCCTACAAATACGGCGGCGGTTGTGATCATACCTGTTGAAAATGTAAAAAATTCCGGTAAAAGAGCAGTAAGTATAGCGCCTCCGGCGACATACTGTAATGAAATAATTACCATTAATATTATTACCTGTCCGATTACAGCGATGATTTGTCCGGTTTTACCATAATACCGTTCAAACAGTTCGGGAATGGTAGTAATATTCATTTTCCTGAATCTTGAGGCGGCGATCAGACCGACAAGAATTGCCGCAATCCCCCATGCTGCATTATACATCCCCGCCGATATTCCGTGTGTATATGCCTGTTCAGCTACGCCTACAGTGGATGCTCCTCCTACGGCTATTCCGGTTATCATCACTGCAACCAGGATGACAGGTAAATTCCTTCCTGCAAGTAAATAACCAAGCACACCGGATGCCTTGCTGATTCTTGTTGAATACCATGAAATACCAAATTGTAAAATAATATAGCAGATGACTATAATTAATGGGATATTCATAACCTAAAATTTCAAATTCCAAACTCCAAGCCCCAAGTTCCAAGAACCAAGTCCCAAGAACCAAGTCCCAAGAACCAAGTCCCAAGAACCAAGCCCCAAGCCCCAAGCCCCAAGCCCCAAGAACCAAGAACCACAAACTACAAACTACAAACTATTCTTATAACTAATAGCCTTAACCAGGTTTGTTAAAGACAGATTTACATCTGTGCGGATATTGTATTTGCGTCCGTATTCAACAATTTTCTGGTTGATAAATTCAATTTCCGTTTCCGATTTATTCATCAGGTCAACAGCAAGAGAAGGATAATGATGACCTGCATTACCGAGATAGTTCATGGCAAAGTCAAGAAAATTATCTTTAAGTTTTACCCCGCCGGCTACCGCCACTTCGGCGCCTTCTTTGACAGCTTGCCTGACGAGTTCAAGCGTTTCAGGAAAAGTCATAGCTTCTTTCATGGTCAGTTTCGTAACGGCACACAAAGCGCTCAATCCGCAGTTGAGAATAGCTTTTTCCCAAACCTTATCCCTGATCACGGAAGAATTTACACAATGTGTTTCCATGGCTACGGAGTTCAGAGCGCCGGCTATCCATTGAGCGGATTCCAGTCTGGTATCATTAACAGAAGCAGCATAGTTGGGAGGATTAAAGAAAGTTACATTTACACAGTTAGGCGTCTTCAGATTACCGGCAAAATTCACGACCAGGCGAAGTATTTGTGATTCATCAAAAACCGCGGTAAAAATCTTTTCACTGCCAATACCGTTTTGTGCAATGACAATATTCAAATCTTTATCAGAGGATGTTCCGATCTGTTTCACGACAAGGGCATCATGGTTTGCTTTTACAGAAAAAATGACAATATCAACATCACTTTGAAGCAGATCATTCACCGATGAATAGATCCGGTCAAAGCGGGCGGATCTGATTATTTTCCCTTCTAATTTAATTCCATCGGTGCGGATCAGATTTAATTTTTCCTGAATAATGTCGCATACTGCAACATCACAACCGGCTTCCCTGAACTGAACGGCGAGTATCATGCCAACCGGGCCTAAGCCTAGGATACCGACTTTATGTTTTTTTTTTCCCATATTTAATATTCTGAAATACTAAGATTAACTGTTCCTGTTCTCTTCATATACTAAAAATGTATTATTCTATATCCTATATCCTATATAAGTCATAAAATATTAAAATGTCATATATCCTTTTGTGTTCCTTTGTGATTTGTTTACTTTGAGTTGCTTTGTAGTAAAATTTTACCACGAAGGGGCACAAAGGTTTACACAAAGTATCACTAAGTTTATGAATTAAACAGGTTATATAGTTATACTAAAAAACGGAGCAAAATTATATATTTTATTTAAAAGTCACAAATTCCAAGTCTCAAGTCCAAAATTCCAAGGTTGACTTTGGTTCACTTCGGCTTCCGTTCGACAGGCTCAGGACGAGTCTCACAGTGCATGCTTGGGGCTTGGGGCTTGGAATTTAGGATTTTTTATAATCTTATCCCTAAAACTAAAACATCGTCAGTTTGTTCTTCATTTCCTCTCCAGTTTTCAAATGTTGCAGTTAGTATATCTTGTTGTTCCTGCATTGGTTTTTCATAAATTGTTAAAATTAATTCTTTCAGTTGGCTTGGTCTGAATTTCTTTTTATCGGGCCCTCCGTATTGATCCTGATAGCCATCGGAGAACAGATACAGGCAATCTCCTTTATTTACAGTTACGTGATTGTTTTTAAACGAACTCATTTCGGGATAAATTCCTATTGGCATCCTGTCGGGTTTTAGTTCTAAAAGTTGGCAGCAAGCAGCGGCAGTTGGCAGTTGGGGCATTTCACTGCCTACTGCATCCTGCTGCTTTTTGATTATCCACAAAGGATTATTGGCCCCTGAAAATTGCAGTTCTTTTGTATCTGTATTTAAACAACATAATGCAATGTCCATACTATCTTGTTGTTCCCCTTCTAATCCTTTCTGATGAAGGGAATTAATGACTTTCAGGCGTAATTCGTTCAATAATTCATTGGCAGAAATATATTTATTGGTTAATAGTATTTCGTTGAGAAAAGTGACGCCAAGCATAGATATCAGAGCGCCGGGCACACCGTGACCTGTGCAGTCGGCAGCACAGAAAAAAATTTTGTTATCACGTTTAAAAAACCAGTAGAAATCACCGCTGACTATATCGCGTGGTTTATAGAGGATAAAACTCTCCTGAAAGATTTTTTTAACTTCTGCTTCAGAAGTGAATATAGCGTATTGGATATAACTTGCATAGCGTATGCTGTCTGCAATAGTTACGTTTTTTTGTGCGAGTTCTTCTTTCTGTTTCAGCAGTTCAAGTGTCCGTTCCATCACTTTTATTTCAAGTTCATGCCTGAATGATTCTAATTCAATAAGTGTTTCATAGCTTCTTAGAGTGGCTAAAACTAATGTGTAAAGACGCTCGCGCGTGAGTTCTGTTTTTGTTTTGTAATCGTTTATTTCATACGCCTCAATGACATCTTTTTCGGGCGCTTTACCTGCCTGACCTGTTCGCAGGACTATACGGACAAACTTGTTGGCTAGTGTCGCCCGTATGTATTTTACAAGTTCTAAACCTGCCTGGTCGGATTCCATTACCACATCTAACAGGATTAAAGCAATGTCGGAATGTTCCTGAATAAGTTTTTCAGCTTCTTTGCCGGAATAGGCATTCAGAAACACAAGTTTTTTGTTTTTATATAAAAAGTTTGTAAGCGCAATGCGGGTTACTTTGTGCACATCTTCATCGTCATCAACGATGAGCACTTTCCATAGAGCGGCAGGTTCGGAAACCTTCGAGCGCTCATCTTCGGGCGCGAATATGAATTTGTCGCCATTGCCTGTTGTTTCCATAAAAATAATATTTAACTGGTACATTCATAAATTTTGAATTTTCTGATAATATCGAACACCGAACAAGGAATAATGAATGATGAAGTTTTTTTGCATTTCACTTCTATATTCGGTGTTCCTTGTTCAATATTTATTATTTAAAAAGTTTGTTAATAATTCCGGTTAAATCGTCATCGGTACTACAATGGTAAACCTGACTCCTTTGCCCGGCTCGCTCCATGCTTTGATATCGCCTTTTAATTTATGTGTTACGAGATTGTAAACAATGTGCATTCCCAGGCCGGTGCCGCGCTGCTTATCTGTGGTGAAAAACGGGTCAAATACTTTTTTGAATACCTCACGCGTCATACCTTTTCCATTATCGCTGTAAATAAAGGTCAGATTTTTATTGTCGGTTGTCGCCACGAGCCTGAGCACACCTTCGACATTATCAGGAAAACCGTGAATAATCGAATTAATTATAAGATTCGTTATGATTTGTGCAAAGGGACCCGGGTAACTGTTCATAATAATATCGTTTTTACAATCCACTTCTACCCGCAGTTTTGTATGTTTCAGCTTAGGCTGCAGACTGCGGACAATATCCTGAACATAGCCGCCAAAGTTAAATTCCCGTTGCTGTTCCGTTACCTGATCAACAGAAACCTGCTTGAAACTCTTAATGAGTTCGCCTGTTCGCTGGAGATTGCTTAGAATAAGGTCGCTCGATGCAACAGCATTTTCAAGATAATCGTCAAAGTCCGGCTGTGTCATCTTACCTTGTTTATAGAGAACATTTAATTGCCGGGTTATATCGCTCAGGGTAGAAGCGGCTGTGATACCTATTCCGACAGGCGTATTGATTTCGTGAGCTACTCCGGCAACAAGCCCTCCGAGGGACGCCATTTTTTCGGATTCGAGCAGTTGTTTTTGTGCCTTCCGGAGATTCGTAATGTCAGTGTCTATGACTATAAGCTTTAATATGGAAATGGTTTTTTCTCCATCCGGCATGGGATTCGCTGATAGTACCGGTGTTAATGTAGTTTGAAAATAAATAATCTGTTCGTCGGGCCGGGTAAAAGATGAATTGTAAATTACGCTTTTGCCTGTTTCCATGCATTGGTGAACCAATAATTTTATTTCATCACTGCTGCTTGTTTCAAAAAAATTGCTTCCATATTTTGTTTTATATTCGCCGAAAGTTATTCCATATATACGTTCAAATGCCGGGTTCACCCATTCCAGATTGCCTTTTGAATCGCAAATAAAAACAGCGTTATCGGTTTCGCTTGCCACGATGCTTAGTTTCTCTAATTCTGATTTCTGTGCTTCGAGCTCTGCAGTTCGCTCCTTTACTATGGCAGTTAATCTTTTATTTTCAACCTCAAGCCTGTACTTTTGTATTTTCTGAATAAATACTACAAATAACCAGACCGCAAGATAAACACACAGATAGAATAAATATTTAAAGTAATAAAGCAGATTCTTTTTATAGTCGAGCATGTACAATGTTTTATTAACCTGCACCGCTAAAGTCTGTTTTTTGTGAGCATTATTTATTACTGAAATAATAGGCCTACTTCCCCACTCAAGTCTTGTTTCTTTTAAAGGAAAAGAGGTTGAAGCGGAAAAATCACTTCTTATAATCGAAATTTTATCTTCGCTACATCCAATCAATTCATCTTCTCCGTCTTTATCAATATCTATTGTCCTAAAGTTGAAATAATATTCGAAACCATCAATTTTATATTCGTTTAAAATATTTAGGTCTTTATTATATTCAGTAACATTGCCAAACTTATCGGATATGTAAATCCTGTTTCTTTCTTTTGAACTTAATGTAATTAAACCCGGGTATTTCAGGTTATCCTCAATTGGAAGGATTTTCTTTCGTAATATTTTTCCATGTGTATCAAATATCAGTAATTCAGGCGGAATCTTTAAATCCCCCAGATATATATAAAGTATTGTCAGATAAACTTTATTTCCATCATTAAATGGTTGCACTGAAAGATGTGAAAAATATGGTGGAAATTCAACAGGTTTAAAAAGTAAATTTAATTTACTGTCGAATACCATAAGCCAGGCGCTGTTATCCTTATAAGGCACATCCATTGTATCAGGCACATTCCATGCAGCATGGGAAATTGAAGAAATAATTTCTTCTATGCTGTCATTGTTTATATCATAAAGTAAAATATTTTCAGCTATAGCAAAGCTTTCAGGTGAAATAATAAGAGTCTCATTTTTAATATCATAAGCAAACACATTCCTCGGTTGAAAAGGATATGCGCTATTATTAATTACAAAAACGACTTCTTTATAACCATCTTTATTAAGGTCCGTAAATTTTGCCTCAACTATTCCATAACCCCAGCCTGCTTTTGTAATTTTTGTAATGAATTTCTTTCTATAATCATCACTCGTTATAGGATGTTCGCTGATGTTTAAAAAAAGAGAATCGTCTTTTTCTGTAAAACAATAAATTTCTTTATCATTATTACTGTCATAGTTGCCGGTAAAGACACTAACAGGAGGTGGCCAGTCGGGAAGTTTCCCGTATAAACCCCAAATCTCTATTACCCCTCCTATATCATTACAAATTTCAATGAATGGTATTCCACCCCATCCCTGACTATGTATCATTTCGGATTTGCCATCATTATTTATGTCATCAAAAAAAATGAATTCATTTTCACGTAATTCTTTTTTTTCTATTAGGTCAATTTTATATTTTTCAAATAATGGAGGTATAAACAGGATGATAATTATGGCAATTATTAAAGAGATAAAATAATTGCTGGTAATAAAATTGAAATATTTACTTTTTATTTTTTTAAAGGAAGCCATATTAAATATAACAAGATTAAAGCTTACCGGTATTTTTGCAACATTCGTTTATATTTATGAGATTCCTCACTTCGTTCGGAATGACAGTTCAATATTTTAGTAAAGAGAGGGAATGTTCGGGCGAAGCCCGAACATTCCCTCTCCCTCTTATAGAAAAAACTGTCATTCCGAACCCGCAGCAGCGAGTGAGGAATCTGTTTAAAATTATAAGGATTTTATTTTGCAACATAACAGGAGTTCTGATATTATCTTGCTCCAGCCCCAAAAGCAGTTAAACATCAGGTTAAATCAGCCTTCGTTAAAACTACGGCTGATAAAACAAAAAAGCGTGGAACTGCAACCTATCTGTTCAGAGGTACTGCTATACCTACCACGCAAATAAGACAGTCCACGCCGTTTCCGGCGTGTTGCTTATTAATCTTGCGTGGTTTGAAAATCAGCAGTTTTCTGAACAAGAATAAAAGCTAAACGCTTTTCTATGTATATTTCAAGTTTTTATTTCACTTCATCTATTTTTTTTTAATCAGTATTTCGTATTCTCCATATTTCGCATGAAAATGCGGAGGATTGTGTTCCTTAAAATACATGTAAATTACTATACCATAGAATTGGCTGATAGCAGGCATATGAAAAAGTTAAAAAGATTCTTTCATTATATAAGATTCGGGAGAAAGGTTATTAATTTCAAAATATAAACTGTCAGGGCATAGCTCAATTTCATCGTTCCATGCAATAGCGCCTGTAGATTGATTGATAAAGACTTTTTCAAAATTGTTACCCTCTTCCCAAAATAAAAAAACAGGTTTAAAAGCCAAATCGGATAAATCAATTGTGCCGCTACTTCCATCCTGATATTTTATCCAGATGGTATATTTACATATAGCTTTAACTTCGACAGGCATGAACATAATTCAGGTATGTATTTTCTGATTGTATCGTTTTGCTGTGCTCAAATGTGGAACATCTACGATGTTCTTTTATAGCTAATTGCATGTTTTTACAATAATGTAACAGCTACGCTGTATTGCTCGTAGAGCATAAATTATTGTAACAACAGCAAAA
>JACRAL010000070.1 GCA_016213435.1 Bacteroidota bacterium | reverse complement strand
TTGCAGACACAGAAATTATAGGAGGAATACACGCTATTTTATTCTGAGCAAAAGACGGAAGAACACCTACATATATAAAGAGAATCAAAAACAATAAAGTTCTTTTCACGCTTCAGAGTTTTACCTTATCACAAACTGCTTTTGCGTCTTTTCAAGATTGTTATTGGTTACCTGCAATAAATAACTTCCGCTGCTAAGCCCTGCGGTGCTTAATTTTTTTGTAACAACTCCGCCCTCCAGCGTTTCGGTATTGCTGAGTACTTTTCTTCCTATTATATCATATACTTTTACGCTTACCTCTCCGCCTTCTTCGCTGGCTACTGTATATTGTATGCTTCCTTCTGTTGATGGATTGGGATAGATGGAAATAAGTTCAAATATCCCTGCCTCTCTGAAAAAGGGTTCAACTGCAGTGGGAATTGCCGGGCAAAGCCCTATCGGTTGCACGGGAGTGCTGCTGGCGGTAGCTGTGTTATTACCTAATGCACTGGCACCCCAAGCCCAAAGCGTTCCGTCACTTTTTCCTGCATAAGCATGATACATTCCTGTTCCAATATCCGTGATGCCTGTAAGGAAACCAACTCCACCGGTACCCACTACCTGCACGGGAGTTAACTGCTGTGTTGTTGTTCCATCGCCTAATTGACCATAGATGTTTCCTCCCCATGCCCACACCGTGCTGTCATTTTTCAGCGCAACAGAAAAACCACTTCCTGCTGACACAGCCGTGATGCCTGCGAGCCCGCTTACCTGCACGGGGGTTAATTTAGTTATAGTAGTTCCATCACCCAATTGACCATTGCCATTCCATCCCCAAGCCCATACTGTGCCGTCATTTCTTACTGCAAAGACACTCCTATCCATTACATCTATCGCGATGATGTCGCATAAATAGGTAGCGCAGCCGGAGGCGCCTGCCAGCACCTGCACGGGAGTTAAGTGCTGTGTAGCCGTTCCATCGCCTAAATTACCATCGCCATTGTATCCCCAAGTCCATACTGTTCCGTCATTTTTCAGCGCAACAGAAAACCCACCTCCTGCACCTACTGCCGTGATGCCTGCGAGCCCGCTTACCTGCACGGGTGTTAAACTTTGTGTGGTTGTTCCATCACCCAATTGACCATTGGTATTCCATCCCCAAGGCCATACCGAGCCGTCAGTTTTTACGGCAATGGAATGATTCCATCCGCCTGCAATAGCCAAAACGCCTGTGAGCCCGCTTACCTGCACAGGGATTTTCTTGTTTGCGGTGGTTCCATCGCCTAATTGCCCCCTGTCATTCAATCCCCAAGTCCAAACGGTTTCGTCAGTTTTCAGGGCAATGGAATGATCATCTCCTGCTGATACGGATTTAACATCGCAGCTTATCATTGCCTGCACGGGAGCATATCTGTCGGTAGCTGAGTTATTGCCTAATTGCCCATAGAAATTATTTCCCCAGGTCCATACGCAGCCGCTGCATAGGGCAATGGAATGAGCTTGCCCGCCCGCAAGGGTTTGGGCGAAACAAGAAGCACCACCCCAAAGCCCCCCTCCCACCAAAAGGGGGAAAAAAAAGGCAATGAGAATCCGGATTCCCCCTGTGGGGGATAGGTCCGATGACTCTGACGAGTATCGGACTCCGTCAGAGGTGCTTTTTTTTGTTGATTTCTTTTTCATGGTGTTTGTTTTATTGTCTCCCTTTCTCTCCCCCTTTGGGGGAGTTGGAGGGGGCTTCTTTATTTTTTTTCTACTTCGCCACTCCCGCTCTTATAACTTTCGTGTTCAGCAATAGGGTTGAGTTATCCGTATCATTAACCAACACCACATACATTCCGCTGGCTAATAAAGGCAAGTTGATCCCAGCGCTTGTACCATCTCCGGGTATGATTATGTTCCGTGCACACACCTCCTGTCCCAATACGTTTACAATTCTGAACAAAGCATTTACATCGGTTCCGGTTCCGCTGCTCACATAAATGGTTTTATCAAATGGATTGGGATAAACAGACATGGAACAATTATTCTTATTGAAGCTCACAACTTCCGAATACGTGTAGTTGCCGTTATAATCCGTTTGCTTGAGGCGGTAATACCTCAGCCCCAACTCATCATCCGGTTGAGTATCAACAAATGAATAATTAAGTGTTGTACTTGAATTGCCTGCGCCTTTTACCGTGCCGATGGAAGCCCAGTCCAGAGCCCCCCATCCCCCCAAAGGGGGGCACACATTATTCACACCCCCATTCGGGGGGCAGGGGGGCTGTATAGCTCTTTCTATTGTAAAGTAATCGTTATTTATTTCAGTAGCGGTGCTCCATTGCAGCTTTGCTTTGCCCTCACTGCATATTGCTGTAAACACCAGCAGCTCCACAGGCAGGGGCAAAATCTTGCAAAGCGAGAGAGGCTGCAAAGGTGTATCGCTGTAATAACCCGCACCGCCACTACTTGTACCTAATTCTCCAACCGCACCATCGCCCCAATTCCAAATCATGCTGTCCCCTGTCAGGGCAAGGGCATGCATTATTCCCTCTGACACAGCCGTAACTCCTGTGAGAAAGCCAACTCCACCGGGTCCAAGCACCTGCATAGGAGCAGTAACAATTGTGGCTGTGCTTATTCCAATGCCTAAGTTACCGGCAGCACCAGCATTGCCTCCCCAAGTCCAAAGCGTGCTGTCACTTTTTACAGCACCAGAAAACAGTCCTCCGGTATTTATTGAGGTGATACCGCATAAATAAGTGGCGCAGCCGGAGGCGCCTGCTACAACCTGCACGGGAGAAGTTCTGGGTGTGGTGGTGGTTCCATCGCCTAATTCACCATTGCCATTTCCTCCCCAAGCCCACACGGTGCCGTCATTTTTCAGGGCAAGGACGTGAGCCGATGGACCACCAGTTCCCGCATCCACTGCCGCGATACTGCATAAATAAGTGGCGCAGCCGGAGGCGCCTGTTACAACCTGCACGGGAGAAGTTCTGGGTGTGGTGGTGGTTCCATCGCCTAATTGACCATTGGCATTGTATCCCCAAGCCCACACGGTGCCGTCATTTTTCAGCGCAACAGAAAAACCATATCCTGCTGACACAGCCGTTATGCCTGTGAGGAAACCAACGCCTCCGGGTCCTACCACCTGCACGGGAGTCCATCGGTTTGTGGTGGTTCCATCGCCTAATTCACCATCGCCATTGCCCCCCCCAAGCCCAAACGGTTCCGTCATTTTTCAGGGCAAGGGTATGAATCCATCCCGCTGAAATAGCCGTGATGCCTGTGAGAAAGCCCACATTGAGAGGTCCGTGCACCTGCACAGGCACCCTTCGGGTTGTAGTTGTGTTATCGCCTAATTGACCCCAAGTACCCAATCCCCAAGTCCAAACCGTTCCGTCATTTTTCAGGGCAGTGGCAAAATAATTGTCTGCTGCTGACACAGCCGTGATGCCTGAAAGAAAACCAACAGCTCCTGGCCCTTTCACCTGCGTAGGAACATATCTGCTAAGGATAGCGTTGTCGCCTATTTCACCAAAGTCGCCCCGCCCCCAGGTTCTAACGGTGCCATCCGTGCACACAGCCATGGAAAGCTCCCCTCCGGCTGAAAAGGTTTGGGCGGAAGAGAATGTAAAAGCCCATAACTTTCTGTTTCCGCCCGCTGTGGTTGGGCTTGGAGCATACCCGCTTCCGCCAACAGTTACCGAAGTGCATTCTGCATCCACCACATCATTGGCAATGGCTCCGGCAGCAATATCATAAGTGAGCCAGAAATAATTGGTGCCCAATGATAAACTTTGTGTTCCGGTGATGGTGAATGCCCCATTGGGAGAGGCATAAGTGCCAAACAGCGTGGTGGCGGCAAAGGCGGATGAAGTGCCGGTGTACCAAAGTTTGGCAGTGGTAATGTCGGTGCCCGGTGCAGTGCTTCCGGTTGTATTAAAAGTAAAAGAAGTTGCATCTAATGTTGATGCCGGGCAAGTTCCTGTAACAACAATGGGGATAGCAATTATTTGATTGTTGGTTATGCCTATTGCAATATCATCGGTATTATTTTGAGTAACACTGCTGCCGGAATAAGTGAGCGGAAAGCAAACACTCACTGCATCAATTTCGTTCCAATTGGCAACCGCAGGAGAATTGATAGCAATGCGTATGGCATCCACATTATACGCAGTAGTGGCAATATTAATGGTAAGAATTGTAATAACCGGTGCACCTGCTGAGGCAGTTGCCGTATAAACGGAGGTCCAAACCCCTGTTGAGGCATTACGCAGATATACAGTGTCAATTGCTCCGGGTGCATAGGTTTGATATATCTTGATGGTGGAAACCGGTTGAGGAGTTGTGAACCCCAATACAAGATATTCCCTTTGCCCATTTGCTGTTGCGGATACCCACGCGTTAACATTGTCGCTATAAGTAGCAACATTTGGCGCGCCCGTTGCCTGAATAGCCCAATAATTTGGGCCGGCACCATACTGCGTGCTATATGCAATTACACTTGATGCATACTGCTGCGAGAATGCATTGAATGAGCCGAGCAGCAACGCTACAAGTGTAAAGATGATGCCCCCAAAGGGAAATCGGGATTCTTCTTGTAATTTGTTTTTCATTTTGTGTGTTATAAAATTGTTCTTACTCGCTCGTTCCATATCTTCTCTCTTTCAGCGCTAATTGCATCTATCTCTTGGGGCGTTCTAACGCTGTGGGCATAAATGCTCACACTCGTTCTCCATATTTTGTGCCGCTCGGCACGGAATCTTTTTCTTTCTGCACGAATCCTAACCTGCTCTCTTGTTTGTGCAGAGAACTTTTTGCGGAATAAGGAATTTAGTATTTTCATTTTGTTTTATTTAGAAGCCCTCCTCCGAAAGGAGTCCTTTCCGTAAGGAATCCTTCGGATCGGAATCGGACTAATCTCCCTCCCTTTGGGAGGGATGGGGTGGGCTTCTGTTTTTTTACTTTACCACAAACTGCTTCTGTGTTTGTTCAAGATTGCCATTGGTGATCTGCAATAAATAACTTCCGCTGCTGAGCCCTGCGGTGCTTAATTTTTTTGTAACAACTCCGCCTTCCAGCGTTTCGGTATTGCTTATTACTTGTCTGCCTATTATATCATATACTTTTACGCTTACCTCTCCGCCTGCTTCGCTGGCTACTGTGTATTGTATGCTTCCCTCTGTTGATGGATTGGGATAGATAATAATAAGGTCAATTGTGCCGATATACACGGGGCGTATGGGGGAATAAGAGAATGCCCCATTGTAATCAAATTGTTTGAGGCGGTAATAGGAAAGCCCTGAATAGGGTTCGTGATCGTAGAAAGTATAATTAAGAGTAACGCTGCTGTTACCTGCTCCCTTCACGGTTCCTATCTGAGAAAAATTTGTTCCGTCTTTGCTGCGCTCTATAGAAAAATAATCGTTGTTTATTTCGGTGGCCGTGCTCCAATCGCATCTTACCAAACTATTGTTTTCTGCTGTGGCATTAAAGTAGAGGAGTTCTATCGGTAAAGGAGTAGAAAATAAACGGGCAATGCGGTTGCGGGCGGTGCCGTTGTAAGTGGAGAACCCACCTCCAATTATAATTCTTCCATCGGGCTGCTGGATGGTTGTAAATATATTGCTGCTTGCTCCTGTACCCGGGTCGCAAGAGGCATCAATACTGCCGTCACTATTTATACGGGCAAAGCGGTTGCGTGCTGTGCCGTTATAATCGGTAAAAGAAGGATTACTGCTTCCAATAATAATTTTTCCATCGGGCTGCAATACGGCTGTTGATATTTTCCCGTTTGCTCCTGTGCCAATGTTAAAAGAGGCATCAATACTTCCGTCAGTATTCAGGCGGGCAATGCGGTTGATGGCTGTGCCGTTGTAAGCGGTAAAGCCGCCCACGATAATAATTTGCCCATCGGGTTGTATTTGTATTGCATTAATATCAAGGTTTGCTCCTGTGCCGGGGTTAAAGGTGGCATCCAGGCTGCCGTCAGCATTCAGGCGGGCAATGCGGGTGCGGGCTGTGCCGTTGTAAGAGCTAAAATCGCCTCCTATAATAATTTTTCCATCACTTTGTATGGCGCTTGCAAAGACAAAACCGGTTAGGGCTGCTCCTGAATTCACTCCTGAGCCCGGGTCAAAGGTGGCATCCAGGCTGCCGTCAGTATTTATACGGGCAATGCGGTTGCGCGATGTGCCATTGTAAGTGGTAAAAAGATTGTTTCCTCCGATAATTATTTTTCCATCGGGTTGTATAGCACTTGCCCAAATATTACTGCATAAATTAGTGCTGCATCCGGAGGTGCCGGTCAGTACCTGTGTAAGTGTAGGGCTAGTCCAGGATAGGGTACCATTGCCTACCTGACCGTACCAATTGAATCCACAACTCAAGACGGTTCCGTCACTTTTCAGAAAAAGAGAATGTTGTTCTCCTCCTGACACATCTATTATTCCCGTGAGTCCGGGTATCTGCTTGGGAGTTGCTCCGCCAATAGTGGTTAACTGTCCATAAGTATTATCACCCCATGCCCATACAGTACTGTCATTTGCCACAACAAGACAAAAGAGTTCTCCAGCTGATACAACAGTTACTGGCGGAATCCCGCTTACCTGTATAGGGATATGGCGGTCTGTGCCCGTTCCATCGCCTAACTGACCATACCCATTAAATCCCCAGGTCCAGACAGTACCATCATTTTTCAGGACAATAGTATGTATCCAAAAACATGACAGAGATTTTATTCCTGTGAGTCCGCTCACTTGCACTGGAGCATGTCGGTCTGTGGTTGTTCCATCACCTACTGACCCGTTAGTATTATAACCCCAAGCCATTACCGTACCATCACTTTTGAGAGCAAGAGACAACATATTTCCTGCTTCCACAGCTATAATTCCTGTAAGTCCGCTCACCTGCACCGGAGTGAATCGGTTTGTGGTGGTTCCATCGCCTATCTGGCCGTAGGTGTTGGTACCCCATGCCCATACTGTACCATCATTTTTCAGAGCAAGTGAATGATCTACTCCTCCTGATACAGATATAATATTACATAGATTAGTTGTACATCCCGATGTACCAGCGAGAACGTGCACAGGCACAGTTCGCATGGTAGTTGTTCCATCGCCCAATTGACCGTAAGTATTTTGCCCCCATGCCATAACAGTTCCGTCATCACATATAACCAGAGAATGAGTTCTTCCTGAGGACATGGTTTTTGCAAAGGCAAAGAATGGCAGCAACAGAAAGTACGCCAGAAGAGCAGGAAGAAACAATTTATATATGCGTGCAATCATGTGTATTGGAAGATGATTATTATTGAGCAGCGCTCAATAATTACACAACGAAGGTATGAAACATATTAGCATAGAACTTACTCAAAAATATTTGGTACAGAATAAGTTTCGGAGAGCATAATAATTAACCATGATACACTCTTGAAGCTACGATCAATCCGTTTTTTATTTCCAGCACTTCGGCTACGTTCATATTCTCTTCACCGGAAACAATGCGGGTATATTCCATGAAAACCCGTTCGTTATTTGCAGTGATGGATACTTCCTTGTAAGCCAATGTTGGCAAGCGATCAAAAGCATCCTGCCACCAAAGGTGCATTGCTGCTTTACCTTTTATCAGACCATTGGTTTCCGGTTTTCTGATCTTTAATTTCGGACTGAAATGTTCGGCATTGTCACCATAAAGTGCAAGAAGATTTTCCAAGTTGTGCTCATTGAATGCTTTGAGCCATTGCTTTGCGATTTCGTGAGGAGTCATTTGTGATAAATATTTTCTCAGAACAAAGGTTCTCCGTTGGTATTGGTGGTAAGTATATCGCTCATGTAATCAAAAAATGGCCGCATGGCACGAAAAGATTTTACTACTTCCTCTATTCCCTTCGAACTTATTAAAACAGAATCAGGAATGGACGTTGAAATTAAAAATTGTTTGTACTTAAGCAGATCAACTGCCGGATGATTTTTGTCGAAACCTTTTGGCGCAAAAACTAATTTGTCTCCTTGTAATTCTTTGAAATTGGATTTGAAACTTTTGCTTTTGAGAATATTCCTCAAAGGTTTTGGATCACTTGCAATTTGCTCGCGGATATGCTTCAGGTCTTCGGGACTGGGATCCCAGAATCCTCCACCCATAAAACAGTTTCCCGGCTCCATGTGAAGATAATATCCTCCTCGCAGCAACTTGGTGGCTCTTGATAAATGCAGACCGAAATGTGTTTTGTAAGGAGATTTATCTTTTGAAAAGCGCACATCCCTGTAAATCCTGAATACTGCTTTTTTACCCGATGGAGTTTCGATCTTATCGTGCCGATTCATCTTTGCAATTAATATATCTGCAAAGTGCACAACAGATTCATATTGTTTCAAATAATCGCTCTTGTTCGCATTGAACCAAACACGGTTGTTGTGTTTCTTAATGTTTTTTAAGAAAGTAAATATGGGTTTAGGTAAGAGAGATTGTTTCATTGTTTCAGTTCGTTAATTGAAACTATTCCGATTTATCGGGAAGACTTTCAGTTTCTACAAATTTTATTTTTTGTCGTCATTGCGAGGAATCCCGTTTCGGGATGACGTGTTATTTTTTGGTGTTTATCCAAACAATAATCTAAACACATCTTCCACTTTTGCAACGGAAACGATTTTTATTCCGAAATTCTTTTGGTTCAGTCCTTTCAGGTTGTATTTGGAAATAAATATTTGTTCGAAACCGAGTTTCTCTGCTTCGGATATTCTGCTTTCAATTCTGCTCACCGGACGAATTTCTCCTGACAAACCCACTTCGGCAGCGAAGCAGAATTTTTGAGAGATGGGAATATCTTCGCTGGAAGAAAGCGTGGCGCAAATTACCGCAAGGTCAATGGCGGGGTCTTCCACTTTAATTCCTCCGGCAATATTTAAGAAAACATCTTTTATTCCCAGTTTGAAGCCGCATCTTTTTTCGAGTACCGCAAGCAGCATGGATAATCTTTTTGCGTCAAAGCCGGTTGCGGTGCGCTGAGGTGTTCCGTAAACAGCGCTGCTTACCAGCGTTTGAATTTCTATCAGCATCGGGCGTGCGCCTTCCATCATGGTGGCGATGGCAACTCCGCTCATAGGTTCTTCGCGTGCGGTGATAAGAATTTCGGATGGATTGCTCACTTCGCGTAATCCTGTGCCCGTCATTTCATAAATTCCTAATTCATTTGTTGAGCCAAAACGATTTTTAAGTGTGCGGAGCAAACGGTAAATATGATGGCGGTCTCCTTCAAACTGTAAAACCGTATCCACCATGTGTTCCAGGACTTTTGGTCCTGCCAGCGTACCGTCTTTGGTAATATGTCCAATAAGAAAAACCGGAGTTGAGCTTTCTTTCGCGTAGCGCAAAAGTTCTGCAGTACATTCCCTCACCTGCGAAATGCTTCCTGGTGCGGAATCAATGTGCGCGCTGTACATGGTTTGAATGGAATCAACAATCACCAGATTTGGCTCAAGCACTTCTATCTGCTTGAAAATATTTTGCATGGAGGTTTCTGAAAGGATGAAACAATTATCCGAAGCCCCCTCTACATCTCCCCTCCCATGGGAGACTTTCATTCGGTCTGCTCTCATTCTGATTTGTTGCTCACTTTCTTCTCCCGATACATACAAAACCTTCATGCCGTTGTTTGTATTTGGCCCTCTCCCTGAAGGGGAGAGTTGGAGAGGGGCTTGCAATGCCACCTGAAGCATCAGCGTAGATTTTCCGATGCCAGGCTCTCCTCCAAATAAAACCACCGAACCGGGAACAACGCCTCCGCCAAGCACGCGGTTAAGTTCTTTATCCGAAAGCGCAATTCTGACTTCTCCGCTTTGTTCGATTTCTGAAACTCGTAGCGGCTTATTTGCTCTCTGACTGCTAGTGCTTCTGCTACTGCCGCTATGTTTTTCTTCTTTATGAATTACTTCTTCCACATAAGTATTCCACTCGTTACAACTCGGACATTTGCCTATCCATTTGCCGGATTGCGCTCCGCAGTTTTGACAGAAGAAAGAAGTTTTAGTTTTGGACATACTTAATTAAATATATTCATTTTCTTTTTGGCGTCTGAGCTAATTTATACCATATCGTTGATATCAACGATATGGTTTTTAAAATGCTTGTTCAATTACAAAACAATAAAGTTTTTGTAAATCATACCGAGGATATGCTCGAAATGATCGTCAAATCTTTATTTAATTCTATCATCTCGTTGATATCAACGAGATGATAGACAGGTATCCAATTTCTGGAAACCATATCGAGAATATGCTCGATATGGTCGTTTAATTTTTTATTTGTTCAAAAACAGTTTGGCTTGGATTTGGTAATTTATTTTCCATTCTGAATTCGTTCTTTAATGGTCAGTCTTATTTTTTTAAACTCGGGTCAAGTTTATATGCCTTTTCATAATAGTATTGCGACATATTTTTATCTCTTTTTCCCTCATAAGCAAGTCCTAAAGCGTAATAAGCTTTAGCATATTCAGGATTGATAGCAATTGCCTTCTTTAAGTAACTTATTTCAGTTTCAAAATCTTCTTTCCCACCATAAGCAATTCCTAAACCATAATAAGCAGTAGCATCTTCTGGATTAATAGCAACAGCTTTCTTAAAATATATTATTGCGGCTTCAATGTCCCCATTTTCACCATAACATAACCCTAATAAATAATATGCGTCAGCGTATTCAGGATTTATAGTAATTGCTTTTTGGGTGTAAAAAATTGTTGTTGCAATATCCCCTTTCTTACGACAAGCAATCCCTAAATTATAATAAGGAACAGCATCTTCTGGATTAATGTCGATAGCTTTCTTATAGTAATATATTGCGGTTGTATTATCACCTTTGTCGGAATAAGCAATTCCTAAATTATTATAAGCGTCAGCATATTTAGGAGTTATAGTAATGGTTTTCTTATAGTAATTTATTGCGGTTTCAATATTTCCATTTTTGTAACAAGCAAGTCCTAAATTATAATAGGCTTCCGCATATTCCGGATTAATAACAACGGCTTTCTTAAAGTAATATATTGCGATTGTATTATCTCCTTTTTTGGAATAGGCAATTCCTAAATTATTATAAGCTTCCGCATATTCAGGATTTATAGCAATGGTTTTCTTATAGTGATTTATTGCAGTTTCAATATTTCCATTTTTGTAATAAGCAAGTCCTAAATTATAATAAGCTGCAGCAAATTGCAGATTGATAGCTATTGCTTTCTTAAAGTAATCTATTGCGGTTTCAATATTTCCATTTTTGTAATAAGCAATTCCTAAATTATAATAAGCTTCCGCATATTCCGGATTAAAAACAATGGCTTTCTTATAGTAATATATTGCGGTTGTATTATCTCCTTTGTTGGAATAAGCAATTCCTAAATTAGAATAAACTCCAGCAAATTGCGGATTAATAGCAATTGCTTTCTTGTAATCATCAATGGCATCATCATAGTTTTTTTTATCTAATTCATTATTCCCCTTTTTAAAATAAAAAGCAGCATTTATCTCATCTGGTTTAACGCCTTCTTTCTCATATATTTTAAGAATATCATTTACGGGAATAGCAAAATTCAGATTTTGACCATCTATTACAGATAAAGTACTAATACCAATCAATTCGCCTTTAGTATTTACCACACCACCACCACTTGAACCATGAGAAATGGCAGTAGAAATTTGTATAAAATCTTTTGTTTCTTTTTCGTAGTGCCTCAAACCACTTATTATTCCATCTGTCATAGTATTTTCAAAACCCATTGGGCTTCCAATAGCATAAATCTTTTGCCCTACCTTCAGCGAATCACTATTGCCAATGTTTATGGATTGAAAGGAATTGTCATTGATTTTCAAAATCAAAATATCTTTTTCTACATCCAAGCCAACGATGTTTATGTATTCTACAATTTTCTCTTTGTGTTTCACAACTAATTTTTCTGCGCCTGCAAAAACGTGGTAGTTTGTGACAACCCAACCTTTGTTGTTAAGGACTACTCCGCTGCCTTGGGACAAAGTATTGTTGTTTGCGTCAAGAGCGTAAACAGTAACAACCGCATTATTAATTTTCGCGTAAATGTCTTCTCCTTTTAGTTCTTGTGCAGGAGAAGAAAAAGGCAATAAAAAAATAAAAAGAGAAAGTGTAAGTATAATATTTTTCATCTTAATTATAATTTATATGGCTCACATATTTTTTTTGCTTCAGTAATTATTTTCTTTAACTCATTATCTAATGCTAATACATTTTCATCACCATTATCTTTCATGGTATGGATTGTGTCTAAAGCATCGAATAGTATTTTCGGCAACTTCATCTTCAATTGTTCAAATTTAATCCAGTGTAGCAAAAATTTTGATGAATCATATTCCTTATGTCGTATGAACTTAGATTTAATTTGTTCATCTAATATCAGAGATATTATATTTTGGTATTGTTGGAAAACCTCTAAGTTTCTATTGTAAACTTTAATCATTTCGTGTTTATAAAACAATTTTACTTCTTTTGATTGCATTGTTTAAGTTGATTTATCTGTGAATAGTTTTTGTGTTGATGTAGTGTTTTTAGTGTTTATTTGTGCTATTATATATAGCTAATCCGATAGTTGTTCCTATACTGCCAAAAGCTAATATTATTTTCCAAATATTTTCAGGATTTGTAATCCATTCCCAATATTTATTTTTTAATTTTTCTATTCCCTTGTCTGTAATAATATATTTGTGCAAATCTTTTAACTGAACACCTTCTTCAGTATTTCCATCTTTGTCCTTTCTTTTTGTAAGTGGGTTTTTTATTTCTCCGTCCCTTAATAATTGCCTTAATATCTCTAATAGAAAATCTTGTTTGGTATTTATGGTTGGTTCAATTTGAAATGTATTCATTAAATTATCATATGGCAATTCATGCTTATTATAAATTTCTTTAAGCACATTTTTCTTTGTTATTTTATTAAAACACATTGTCGTTTTTAATTTCGTTCTCGAGCTATTTTTCAATTTTATAAATATAAGCCGTATAATTCCTGTTAATAGGATTGAGCCAGTAAATAAATTTATCTATGATATTCATTTGTGTTTCCTTTCCGGATTTTTGCGTGTGTCCCAAAAATATAACAGGTAAATAGTGTCGCCTGATACACGATATAAAAGCAAATTGTGTTTGGTAATCAGCGCTTCTCTTACATCTTCTTTTCCGGCAGAACGATAGGATAAGGGATATCTGCTGATATGTTCTGCAACGTTATTTACCCGTTTGAAAAAAATTATTATTTCCCGCTCGCTCCAATGTTGCTGCAAATAATCAGTTACAGCTTCAAAAGTTTTTTCCCCTTCGTGTGTCCAGATTATTTTTTTAGCCATTTGCTGTACTTCTTCATTACTTCTTCGTGTGTTCTGCCTGCGCCTTTCTTCGATTGATCTATGCCTCGCTCCACTCCTTTTCTTACTTCATCGGGCATTATGTCCCAAAGCGTTAATTTCTCTTCGGCAAAAGTTTTTACTACGGTAAGTATGGCTTTCTTTTTTTTCTCAGACAAATACCCAAGATAATTGAGTATCTGATTGTCAATAGTGTTTGCGTGTGCCATGGTTAACTGTTTTTTGTATATGCAAAGGTATTTATTTTTACAGTGAAGCTATTTTTCAATTTTATAAATATAAGCCGTATAATTTCTATTAATGGGATTGAGCCAGTAGATAAATTTATCTATAAAACCGGGTTCAAGGGTTGCTGTTTTCATTTACAATCTGGATTTACGAGGATGCTTTTTTGCCGGATTTCTGCTTGTGTGAAAAAAGGAATGTATCACTACGACATCAAAAACAATTTCATAAACTATAAAATAAGAAAATCTTTTAAGCAACGCTTCTCTGTATTGTTTGTACTTGCGCTGAAAAAGCAATGGGTTTGCTTTTATTGTTTTAAGCAGTAGGTTTGTTTCGTGTTCGTAAGATGCACCAAGTCCGCTCCGCTTTTCTTCGTAATACCAATAAGCATTTTCATATTCTGCTTCTGCTTTCTCTGTAATAATTATTCGATACATTTTTTATTGAGCTAAGCGAGTGCGCTTTTTTACTTCTTCCCAAGTAGATGTTTTCAACTTGCCCTGTCGAAAAAGTTTACTGCGTTTATCTATCTCGTTTTTTTGTTCTTTGCTCATCATACTTTCTTCCCCTGCATCCACATATATTTTCAACATGCCGTACATCGCTTCCAAAACTTTATCTTCTGCCTCATCAACATATTGATGCACCTTTTTTCGTATCGCTGTTGTTGTCATGTTCTTATAAGATTGGTTTTACAAATTTACTTTTATTTTTTAGTAGTTTGCTGTACTTCTTCATTACTTCATCATGTGTTCTGCCTGCGCCTTTCTTTGACTGATCGATGCCTCGTTCCACTCCTTTTCGTACTTCATCAGGCATACTATCCCATGAGGAGATCATTTTTATGCTGTGATTATTTTTCAATTTTATAAATATAAGCAGTATAGTTCCTGTTAATAGGATTGAGCCAGTAGATAAATTTATCTATGAAACCCGGTTCGATGGTTGTCTCGTAAGTGATATTTGGAAAACAAGTTTTGAAATTTTTAATGCGGTTATCAAGATTTTCTTCGTCAAAAAAGATAACGTAATTTGGTTTTGCAGCACGAGATTGCTCAATATCCTTGCAAAACGCATCAACAGTATATTCACTCGTGATTCCGTGAATGTAGCCGCTACGATACCATTTACCGAGATAAAAGAATGGTGGCATGGTGTAATCGTCCCGAAAACTTTCTTCTACAACTATTTTGTCAGAATCTTTTTTCGTTGACAAGTAAACCATTGCTTCCACCCGGCTTCTTTTGGAATAAGCAACAGAAACAACGAGGAGCGGAATTAAATTCAGCGACCAGAAAAATATCCAACAGGCGCGCAAAAGTTTTTTGCGGTTGTTCCAGAATGAAGATGTATTTACAAAATCGTTCCATCCGATTATTCCGAGAATAATAATGAAGGGAATGATGGGAAAGATGAAACGTTCCTGCTTGCTGGGAAAATAGCAATGAAAGGCGAGAAAAATAAAACTCGGGAGAAAAAGCAGTAGATGTTTCTTCCATCTTCTGAAAAATCCGAACAAGAGAAAAAAACTTATTGGGGGAAGCAGAATCCCAAACAGCAAGGCGAAATACATATACCATTGCTGAACAATATATTTCTGTGCAAATTCGATATTGTAACGCACATACTCATGAACCTCCATAAAAGGTTTTCCCCAGATTAGGAGATCAATAATTCCCTGCATAAGCGCCATGCAAAGAACGGCTCCGATTCCGTATAAGATTCCTTCCTTCCATTTTTTTTGCAGTAGCAGTGCGAGTCCAAGTCCTCCGATAAATAATATGGACTGAAAGCGAATCGAGAAAGCAATACCGGCAATTATTCCGGCAAGAAAAAAATACCCAGCCCCTGAAGGGAGAAATGGGGAAGATTTATCAGCACCCTTTAAGGCGGGGGGCGATTTTTTCAACAACATCCATGTCGGAATGATAAGAAATGGAACACAGACGACTTCGATAAGATTTCTCACGCTTAAAAAAGGCATGAACCAGTAAGTCGCTAAAAGAATTCCGACCATGCGCGCGGTGGATTTGTTGGAAACCAATTCAGCTATTTTGTATCCGAGAACTACCGTAACGAGCGCAAGTGCCGCATGAAGAAAACGGATGATGTACATTTTTCCTTGCGGATCAGAAATGCCGATTGCTTTCATTAACCAGAAAAGACAATAATGTATTCCGCAATAAAACCAGCTGTGCCCGCTCGGTTGACTGGAAGAGGATGGAAGCCAACCGTTGTAATCAAAATTATCCACCCACGATTGCGCGGATTCGATTACGAGGAAATGGTCATCGTGCATTCCGTATCCTTTGGAAAAAATTACGGAAAGCAAACGAAAGAAAATAGCGGTAAATAAAATGAGCGTGAGCGGTTTTTCTTCCCAAAGAGTTTTTAATTGACGCATCATTGTAGAGAAGTTAATGGCTAATCGGTACGGATAGCCAATTAACTATTTTTTGATTCTGTTTTCAATACTAGTAGTAGAATATCCTTCCACAAAAGGAATTGAAATAACCACTCCGCCTTTTGCTTTCACAATGTCAGCGCCAACAATATCTGCTTCTTTCCAGTCACCGCCTTTTACAAGCACATCCGGCTGAACGGCTTTGATGAGTTCGTAAGGTGTATCTGCTTCAAAAATAATTAGTGCTTCAACAAACTGAATGGCAGAAAGAATAAATGCACGGTCGTTTTCATTTTGTATCGGGCGATTCGCACCTTTATTTAATTTCTTTACGGAAGAATCGGAGTTCACACCAATGATGAGCACATCGCCAAGATCAGCTGCTTTGCTGAGATAATCAATATGTCCTGGATGAAGAATATCAAAACAACCGTTGGTGAAAACGATCTTGTAATCTTTCATTCTCCATATAGCGATTTGCTTCATGAGCATTTCGTGTGGAAATATTTTGGTTTTGATAATTTCGAGGTTTGTCATAAGATTTAAAAGTGAGTTTCAAAGATATATGAAATTATCAACTGAGCAGATGTTGATGTTTGCTTTTGTTTAATTTTGTTTTCAGAAAATTAAAATGTCAAACGAGATTACAGTTATAGATGCTCCGGCAAATGCTGAGAATAAACACAAGACAGTTGTCTGGTGGAAGATCGGAAAATACTTCATCAATCAGGCCAACATCCGCTCGCTTTCAAGAAAGGGAATAGGAAAAGGAACTACAATACGGATGTATCAGGGAGAAGATGTGCTTTTGGACATGGATTACGATAAACTTATTGTCATGCTTCCGGATAAAAACAAGGTGTAAAAACCAGCAACCGTCATTTAGTAGTTCATGGTTTTAATTGCCAACCACAATAACAATAAATGACATTCGATTCTTTTCTTTCCACCGAAATTAAATTCCTCAAAGGTGTTGGTCCAGAACGCGCCAATGCGCTTTCAAATGAATTGAACATCCGAACTTTTTCTGATCTTCTGAATCATTTTCCCTTCCGTTATGTTGACCGCACAAGATTTTATAAAATAAAAGAGATAAACACAGATATGCCTTTTGTGCAATTCAAAGGCAAGATCGTAAATGCGGAAGTGATGCGTGCTAACAAAGGGAAGTGCCTTACTGCTAAAGTGAGCGATGAAACAGGAAGTGTGGAGCTCATCTGGTTCAAAGGAATAAATTGGGTTGCACCAAAACTTAAACCGAACACAGAGTTTATCATTTTTGGAAAGCCGACCGACTTTAACGGAAAAACAAATATTGCTCATCCTGAGATTGAAATTGCTTCGGAAGAAAATATTTTAATTGCAAAAAAACTTCAGCCGGTTTATAATACTGGAGAAAAACTGAAATCACGATGGCTTGACAGTAAAGGAATTTGGAAACTTCAGCGCACACTTGTCGCTCAGATAAACAAAAATATTCCTGAAACTTTGTCGCAGGAAATTTTGAAGAAACATAATTTAATCTCACGCGAAGAAGCATATAAGCAAATTCATCTTCCTGATAATCATGAAATGCTTAAGCAAGCAACTCTTCGTTTGAAATTTGACGAGCTTTTCTTTTTACAGTTGCGTCTGCTTCAGGTGAAAGGCATCCGAAAGAAAACATACAGCGGACTTGTTTTCGATAAAGTTGGAAGTTATTTCAACGATTTCTATAATCATCATTTGCCGTTTCCTCTCACCGGTGCGCAGAAGCGTGTGCTTAAGGAAATCCGCCAGGATATGGGAACAGGCAAACAGATGAATCGCCTTTTGCAGGGAGATGTGGGCAGCGGAAAAACCATAGTTGCGCTGATGAGCATGCTCATTGCGCTTGATAATGGATTTCAGGCGTGTATTATGGCGCCAACAGAAATTCTTGCCAATCAGCATTATAAAAATCTTTCAAAATTACTTGGCTTCCCCCATCTCCCTCCTTCAGAGGGGGCTAAAATTCCATTAGTTGCATTATTGACCGGATCAACTAAAAAAAATGAAAGAGAGAAGATTCATTCGTTATTGCACAATGGCAAATTGAATATTCTTATTGGGACACATGCTTTGATAGAGGAAGAAGTACAATTTAAAAACCTTGGACTTGTAGTGATAGACGAACAGCATAAGTTTGGCGTTGCACAACGTTCAAAGCTATGGAAAAAATCTCAAGTCTCCCTTGGAGGGGAAGATTTAGAAGGAGCATCAGTGAAGGTTTTTGTCCCTCCTCATGTTTTGGTTATGACCGCTACGCCAATTCCCAGAACATTAGCAATGACATTGTATGGCGATCTGGATGTTTCAGTAATTGATGAACTTCCACCCGGACGCACACCTGTTAAAACTGTGCATCGGTATTATGCTAAACATCCACAAGTGTTTCAATTTATAAAAGAACAGATACAGAAAGGGAGACAGGTGTATATTGTGTATCCAATCATTGAAGAATCCAAGTTTATGGATTATAAAAATCTGGAAGAAGGGTTTGAACTCATAAAAAAGAATTTCCCCCCTCCTGAGTTTTCTTTAGGGATGGTTCATGGTCGCCTTAAGCCGAAACTGAAAGAGGAGCAGATGAAACAATTTGCAGAAGGCAAAACCAATATTCTCGTTGCCACTACAGTAATTGAAGTTGGAGTGGATGTTCCCAATGCAACACTCATGGTGATTGAAAGCGCAGAACGTTTTGGACTTTCCCAATTGCATCAACTGCGCGGAAGAGTGGGTCGTGGAGCAGAAGAATCCTTTTGCATACTGATGACCGATTACAAAATCTCAGGTGATGCATGTACACGTATGGAAACTATGGTTCGCACCACAGACGGATTTGAAATTGCTGAAACCGATTTGCGCCTTCGCGGACCAGGTGATATGTCCGGAACACAACAAAGTGGAATTCTTGATTTTAAAATTGCTGACATCTCTAAAGATGCACAGCTTCTTCAGTATACTCGTGGCATTGCAGAAGAACTTTTGAAAACCGACTCTGAACTCATTAATCCGGAGAATGTTCCAATTCTTTCGGAACTTAACCGCATCAAGAAAGCAAAGCCTTACTGGGGGAGGATTAGTTAATTCTCTTAACAATTAAAAGGTTGTGTTTCTCTGCTGCTCTCTGCTTGTTTTCAAACCTCATTTTCCAAAACACCTTCTCTCAAAAAAAATCCTATCATCACTATTAAAACAGTCCGGCTAAACAACCCTTTGACCTTGCCGATAGAACATTAAGAAAAAAGTTGATTTTTTGTTAATTGAATTTCTGGTGTTCGTTCTTTTTCCTATTTACTTTCGTGTTGCAATTAAACATTCAAAATACAACTACCTTTTCCTCAATGAAAATTAAAAAAATATTAGTCGCCAATCGTGGCGAGATTGCAATTCGTATTTTTCGAGCATGTTTTGAACTTGGTTTAAAAACTGTAGGTATTCATACCTACGAGGACCGCTATTCACAGCATCGCTACAAAGCTGACGAATCGTACCAGGTGGGAAGAGATGATGAAGCCCTCAAACCTTATTTGAATATTGATGAAATTATTCTTCTTGCTAAAGAGAAAAACGTTGATGCGATCCATCCCGGATACGGGTTTCTTTCAGAGAATGCAGAGTTTGCTCGTAAATGCCGCGATAACGGTATCACCTTTATTGGTCCAACGCCCGAAGTGATGCTAGCGCTGGGCGATAAGATCTCTGCCAAAAAAATAGCTCAGGAGCAGAAAATTCCTATTATCGAAAGCAGCAACAAGGGTATTAAGAATTTAAAAATTGCCATGGAAGAAGCAAGAAGAATTGGTTTTCCTTTAATGCTTAAAGCAGCTGCCGGAGGCGGGGGAAGAGGTATGCGGGTAGTACGGACTGAGGACGATCTGGAAAAAGTTTTTGAGGGAGCTAAGCGCGAAGCTCTGAATGCTTTTGGTGATGATACGGTCTTTCTTGAAAAGTTTGTAGAGAATCCGAAACATCTGGAAGTGCAAATAGTAGCAGATAATCATGGTCATATGGTTCATCTTTTTGAGCGAGACTGTTCTGTTCAGCGCAGATACCAGAAAGTAGTGGAAGTTGCACCATCATTCGGATTATCCGAAGAAGTAAGAAAAAAACTATACAACTACGCATTGAAAATCTGTCAGTCCGTTAAGTATAATAATGTCGGAACGGTTGAATTTCTAATAGATGAAAAAGATCATATTTATTTCATTGAGGTGAACCCACGCATCCAAGTTGAACACACTGTAACGGAAATGGTGACTGGCATTGACATTGTAAAGACGCAAATATTTATTGCCGGAGGATATAAACTTAGCGATGTGCAAATAAAAATTGCTTCTCAGGAATCGCTTAAGACGAACGGCTATGCCATCCAATGCCGAATTACTACTGAAGATCCGGAACAAGATTTCAAACCAGATTACGGCACAGTAATCACCTACCGCAGTCCGGGTGGTTTCGGAATACGGCTGGATGCAGGGAGTGTTTACCAAGGAGCAAACATCAGCCCGTTCTTTGATTCAATGCTTGTAAAACTCTCTGCCCACTCTCGCACACTGGATGGAGCTTGCAGAAGAATGCACCGTGCACTTTCGGAGTTTCGCATCCGAGGAGTGAAAACAAATATTCCTTTTCTTGAAAACATCATCAGCCACAAAGATTTTCACGATGGAAAAGCAACAGTTTCTTTCATTGAAAAACACAAGGAGCTTTTTGTATTTCAGAAACGATTAGACAGGGCAACCAAGGTGGTAAAGTTTTTAGGGGATACGATCGTGAATGGAAATCCTGACGTGAAATTGGTTGATAAGAAAAAGAAATTTCGAATCCCGGTTGTTCCTGCTTTTAATCACTACGATAAATATCCCGAAGGAACGAAAGACCTTCTGACCAAACTGGGACCGAAAAAGTTTTGCGAGTGGTTGAAGAAAGAAAAGAAGATTCATTATACCGATACTACTTTCCGTGACGGGCATCAATCACTTCTCGCCACAAGAATGCGCACGTACGACATGCTCAAGGTTGCCGAAAGTTTTGCGAAGAATCACCCGCAGGTATTCAGCATGGAAGTATGGGGAGGCGCAACATTCGATGTGTGTATGCGGTTTCTCTATGAAAACCCATGGAGGCGATTGATTGACATCCGGAAAGCTATCCCAAATATTCTTTTGCAAATGCTCATACGAGGTTCAAACGCTGTAGGATACACTGCCTACCCCGATAATCTCGTAGAAAAGTTCGTTGAGAAATCATGGGAACACGGAGTAGATATTTTTAGAGTGTTTGATTCGTTGAATTGGCTGAAAGCAATGGAGCCGAGCATTAACGCCATCCGAAAAAAAACAGGTGGTATTGCGGAGGTGGCGATGTGTTACACCGGAGATATTCTCGATACTACCCGAAAGAAATTTAATCTTAAATACTACCTCAAGCTCGCCAAGGATATTGAAAATTCTGGAGCGCACATTCTGGCGATAAAAGACATGGCGGGTTTGCTTAAGCCATATGCAGCGTCTCAACTCATTGCAGCTCTTAAAGACACTGTGAAAATCCCCATTCATCTTCATACGCACGATACTTCTTCTCTTCAGTCAGCAACGTATCTAAAAGCGATCGAATCCGGAGTGGATGTGGTGGATGTGGCACTTGGAGGATTGTCGGGTTTAACCTCCCAGCCGAATTTTAATTCAATTGTGGAGATGATGAAATTCAACAAAAGGGAAAACCCAATTGACATAAATAAACTCAATCAGTTTTCAAATTACTGGGAAGATGTACGCGACTACTATTATCCTTTTGAATCAGGTTTAAAGGCAAGTACAGCCGAAGTTTTTTTTCACGAGATGCCTGGCGGGCAATACTCAAACCTTGTTCAGCAGGCAAGCGGACTTGGAATTGGGGAGAAGTTCGAAGAAATTAAAAAAACGTATCGTGATGTGAATCTTTTATTTGGAGATGTGGTGAAAGTAACCCCAAGCTCAAAAGTGGTTGGCGACATGACCTTGTTCATGATTTCCAACGGGCTCACAGCAAAGGATATTTTGGAAAAAGGAGAAACACTTTCTTTTCCTGAATCGGTACTTGGATTTTTCAGAGGGGATTTGGGACAACCGCCCGGAAAATTCCCAAAGCAATTACAGAAGTTTGTTTTAAAAGATAAAAAGCCATATACGAATCGCCCGAATGCACACCTTGAACCTGTTGACTTTGAAAAAGAGTTTGAGGAGTTCGAAAAGAAATTTAAGAAGAATGATTTGGGCAGAGAGATATACTTGACAGATTTTCTCTGCTATAAAATGTATCCGAAAGTATTTGAAGATACATTCAGCAAGTGGACGGAATTTGGATTTGTATCACGCATTCCGACAAAAAATTTTTTCTACGGAATGGATATGAACGAAGAAACCATCATTGATCTGGCTCCGGGAAAATCTATAATAGTGAAATTGCTTTCTGTTGGACCATCTAATGAAAACGGAATGAGAACGGTTTTCTTTAAGGTTAACGGGCAAACCCGAAACATCGAGGTTCATGACCGCTCACTGAATATCAAGAAGGAAGAAAATCAAAAAGTGGAAAATGGGAATTCTAAACATGTGGGTGCTCCGCTTCAGGGATTGCTTTCAAAGATATTTGTAAAAAAAGGACAAATGGTAAAAAAAAACGAACCGCTTTTTGTGATTGAAGCAATGAAAATGGAAACCACTGTAACCGCTCCATACGATGTGGAAGTGAAAAGTATTTCACTTAAAGAAGGAGTTCACGTAGGCGCTGATGACCTTGTAGTTATTTTCAACTAAGATGATTGGCAATTCCATTCTTAAAGAATGTCCTTATTGTGCTATTCATGGGTGAACTATATCATTTTTAATGTTTTTCATGATTGGAATCTCTTGTTAATCAAGGCAATCGGGCTTAAATCCTAAGCATTTTTTCTAAGAATTGATCGTTCCATGCTGATTTGTTTCGTTTATTACGCTGGCTTATTTTTGGTGTTTTGTCTAATCGAATAAGGTTGAGAGCGATTCTTCTCAGGAT
>JACRAL010000069.1 GCA_016213435.1 Bacteroidota bacterium | reverse complement strand
TTGTTAAACTGAATATTGCATCTAGGCTATGAAGTTTTTTCCTATCAATACGTGGATCTTCAATGCTTTTAAAGTAGTTGTTGATTTGCATTTTTCTGCCAATCAACAAAACTATTAACCACACACAAACACATCCTGCAAGTCAATGTGGATTATAGTGGGAAGTATGGCCGCTTTTCTTATTTCTCAATTAATAGATGTGTTAGTGTTTTGGTTTTTTAGAGAGAGAACAGGGGAGAAATTATTATGGCTGCGATCCACCGGTTCCACCGTTATATCGCAACTGTTCGATTCATTCATTGTGCTTGGAATAGGTTTTCTTCTCCCCGGTAAAATCTCATTTGCTGATTTTACCAACGTGGGATTTACCAACTACACGGGAAAACTGATCATTGCAATTGCATTAACTCCCGTAATTTATCTCGGACACTTTCTTATCGATCGCTATCTCGGAGCAAAGGGATCACATAATATAATTGAGAAAACAGCGAAAGAGGAAGGGTAAAAAAATCTGAATTAAGTTAAGGTTAAAACTTGGATCGGGATCGTTTTCGGTACATTACTTTGTATCCAACCGTAATCGTACCAAACATATAAGAGTCTTTGTGTGTATGGTCGCCTCGTTCCTCTCCTATGCATGTTTGACAACCCCATGCTCCCGAAGGTCTATCTGCGAGGGAAGGATTTGCAAAATGTATAGCAACCGGATTGCCGTTGAAAGTAGAAGGGTCTTGATAAGTAGTACTTACATCGTCAATATAATCAGTAAACGTGTAGCGCAATCCTAATTCCAATCCAATTCCCCAGTAACGATTAAGAGCGAGCCGAAATCCAGAACCAACTGAGATTAAATAATTTATTCTTGAATAACTTATTCCTTCAGTATGCAGTGGCTCCAAAGGATACCATTTCCCGTTCCAGTATCCTTTTGGATTAAAATAAAATAATCCACCTCCGCCAAACACATACACCTGACGGTCTCTGTGCTGCATTCCTCTAACGCCCCGAATTTTGTAAACGTGCCCTGTTTGCTCCTTAATAAAATTAAATTCTAATTGTGTAGAAAGTTCCCAAATCGGAGATCTGAAATTTATATTCCTGTTATTACGAAAAGGTTCTTTGGTTAATTTGTCATCTCCTCGGAGAGTTGCCCAGTAAAGATTATTTTTAACAGTGAAAAATTTCCCAAATTTATAGCGCATTCCGAAACTAAGCGCTGTGCGCGTTAAGACATATTCAAAATCTTTGAAAGCATGTGTGCCTATTTGATCGGCTCCTCCTAGATCTCCTAAGAAATTTGTAGCACCCATTCCCCCAATTAGTTCATACCTATAAGAAGCCCTTTTCTTCCCAAATGACCCCCTTCTCTTACGCCCCTGAGCATCGGCAATAAAAGCGATTAAGCAAAAGAGCAATATAATAAGTAGCAGCTTGCGCATTGGTAGCTTTTCCATTAAATTTGTAAAGGACTGTTAAAAACAGGTAAAAGTAAATAAAATATCTTTAAAGTGGACAAAAACTATTAACCAATTTCATGTTGGGTGCGCGAGAGAGGACTTGAACCTCCAAGAGTGTTACCTCACTGGCTTCTGAGACCAGCGCGTCTGCCAATTCCGCCACTCGCGCGATACTATTTTTTTAGAACACTATTGGTTTTCAAATAAAAAAACTAATCTATGAATATAGATTGGCTGCGAATGTAATATTTATTATTGGTGCAAAACGGAGTAAAAGGATACAAAATCATACATGCCATGCATTCAATCCTTCTGTTGGACAACAAGCATTAAAGAAGAGGAAATATTAGAGGAACAAAAGCAATCTCTGTTGTTAGGAGAGAATTTAAATTTTATGCTTTGAATCGGGAATAATATTTTCAAATGTCCAGTCCAGTCTCTTTACAAAAGGAGATTTTCTGTGAACACAATTTGAAATTACACAGAGCGGGCATGAGGAAGGTGGGCAAGGGTCAGCGTGAATAAAAAACTCAATTTCATTTCCCATATTCTCTCTTATAACTTTTTCCATCGCACTCACTTCTTCGTGAGTTTGTTCAAGCGTTTCGTACCAGGGCAATGTGAGATGAGCATCAATATGTAATTGTGATCCGTATTTTAAAATGCGAAGGTTGTGCATATCAATCCATTTTTCCCTCCTGTTTTTATTCAGTATATCTGTCAGTTGATTCAGTTTTTCAACATCTGCTTTGTCGAGTAAATTAAAAACAGATTCCCTGATGAGTTTGAATCCTGTCCATAGAATTACAGCTCCAAAAATAATGGCAAGTACATTGTCAATCCACAATAAATGAGTAAAATAGATTACCCCTAATCCGACAATAAGTCCGATGCTTGAAACAGTGTCAGAAATGAGATGTTTCCCATCGGCAATCATTACAATGGAGTTGTAGTGTTTTCCTTTTTTTTCAAGATAATTTCCCATGAAGAAATTGCACAGACCAGCTACTCCCGAAAATACCAGACCAGTATCTAATTTTTCAAGTTCCGGTGGATGGAAGAAGGAATAAATTCCTTTCAGTATAATTGCTAATCCTGCAATTAATATTAAAACCCCTTCGATTTGAACAGAGATATTTTCAATTTTTCCGTGGCCATACGGATGATCTCTATCTTTTGGAAGGGATGCATAATAAATGCTGAATAATGCAAAAGCACCGGCTGCAATATTGATAATGGATTCCAATGCATCGGATAAAACAGCAACAGAGTGTGTGATAAAATAGGCAATAAACTTTATTGTCATTATCACAATACTGAAGAAAAGCATGGTACGCATGGTGCGAATCTTTGCATTTCCAGCATCAGAATTAGTTGCCATCATAGAACAAACATAGTTTAAAATTTATCATCAATATGCTGATAAATTGGCTTGGATATTGGCTGTTAGCTCCACTCCTATGCAATGAGGGGTAAGGGGTGGTTAAACTAACTCAATCCCTCTCCCCTTAGGGGCGAGCGAGGATCCCTCCCGATAGCTATAAGGACTGGGGTTGTCACTTTACAATGTTGAGAGCTAATACAATCATCTTGCAATCGAAAAAAGTGTCGCACTTACTACTTGAACTCAGTCAATAATTAGGAGGGTTCCGAAAACTAAAGAAGAATGCTCGTCATGACTACCAACCCCGCCTGCAAAATTATCATCCCATCAATCCAGAAGGAATAAAAGTAGTCGTGTTTATTATGGGAGGATTTTAGGATCAAAATTGCCGATACAATTGCCGAAGCTATTAGTGCCATTGTTTCTGCTGAGCCTCTTCTGTGAAAAAATACAAGAATAGAAAAAAGAAGAAGAGAAATCAGGCAAATAATAATTGTTGCTCTTGTTCCGTAAACCACAGGGATGGTTCTCACGCCTGCGATCCGGTCTGCTTCAATATCACGCACATTAAAAATTATACAAAGAGGAAGCATAAAAAGAAAACGTTCTGACACCCCTCTCCAACTCTCCCCGCAAGTGAGAGGGCAAAGCAAGAGAGGATAAACATAAGTAACCATCGTCCACACAACCGCAACTACTGCAGCTTTCAAGCCGGTAATGCTTCGCAAACGAGTCTGTGGGAAAAAGTACGCGAACGCCAGAACCGCATTGGGGATCATTAGTAAAATAAATTTCAGCGGGAAAAAGAAAACAGTTATGGAGATTACTAGAAAAGAAATAGCAGAAAAACCAATAAGTGTGTTCCTGTTTTCAAGAATCCATTTGTGCCTTTCAGATTGATTTGCAGAAAAAGCTTCTTCTGCAAAGTACAAACTCGGAAAGTCGTAAAGAAAAAGCGTGGAGAAAAAAACAAATGCAATATACAGCCAGTTGATTTCTGAATGAATGAGTAAGTACGTTTCAGTAGTTATTGTGGCAGCGCAGATGGAAATAAAAATATTGGAGTAGAGCAGGAAGTCAATCCATTTTTTATTTTTCACTTTTTATCTGAGTATTGCCCATGCACCAAACCCGGCTGCCAATCCAATTCCTGCACCAAGCAATGCGTGCATGAAATTTTTTTTACGCGCCACCTTTTCGTAACCAATAATGTACGTATCGTATTGCAGATAGTTCTTATTCTGAATTGCTTTGGAATTCACGCGTATATAAGGAATGAGAGTGTGCAATGGCGCAGCAGCTGCCGGAATCGGTGAAAGCACAACCGCATTGGCAAGAGCAATAGGTGAAACCGCTCCCGCTGCAAATCCAATCAGTACTGGCCATTTGTTTCGGTAGCTTCTTTCGGCTTCCTGTTCACCAAGCATAAACATCTTTGCTTCCATAATCGTGAACACATTGCCGATTGTAGAATCATGGAAATAAAAGATGCGATCCTGCCCGTTGGAGAATTTTACAGAAAAAATTCGGTCTTTTTCCACATCCTGCACATGGGGTTTCTTGGTTCTTTTTTCGGGCAAAAACCGAACAAGGTGATATACTGTGTCCACCACTTTCACCGCCTTAATTTCTCCATTGAGAAAAAAAATAGTGTCCATTTTTGCGGTATCGCTGGTGGTTTGCAATTGGGCGAGTGCCTCCTCTCCAACCCCTCTCCAAAAGAGAGGGGAGAAAAAGAGAACGAAAACAGAAGCAAAAGCAGTTATTCTGACATTCATCGTGAAAAGCTACCTGATTGTAGAAAGGCAAATGTAGTAAAAGCGCTTTGTGGTTCTCAAAATGATATTTTGCCGTGACAAAATATTTTTTACATTTGCACCACGATAAGAAACTGGAAAGGGGGGATTTAACAAAGTCCCCCTTTTCGTTTCATAAAACGAACATAAACAATTTTAAAATGGCTACTAAAACAGCTCCCAAAGTAATAGACGCCTCAAATCTTATTGAGTCGTTTTCCGAGTTCAAAGAGGTAAAGAACATTGACCGTGTTACGCTTATCAGCATTCTCGAAGATGTGTTCCGCGGCATTATTCGCAAAAAATACGGTTCGGATGAAAACTTTGACGTCATTGTAAATGACAAAGGTCGCCCGGAGATCTGGCATAATCGGTTGATCGTTGACGATGAATTTGCAGAAGACAGTTTTGATTTTGACCCAACCAAACACATTTCTTTTAAAGATGCCAAGAAAATTGACAAGGATTTCAGCATTGGCGAAGATGTTGCGGAAGAAGTAAAAATTGATGATTTCGGCAGAAGGACAATTCTTACCATCCGCCAGAATCTCATTGGACGAGTTCTTGACCTTGAGAAGGATGCGGTTTACAATAAATATAAAGATCGCATCGGAGAAATAATCACAGGAGAAGTGTATCAGATTTGGAAACGCGAAATGCTTGTACTGGATGATGAAGGGAATGAGCTTATCATGCCTAAGACCGAACAGATTCCAAGCGACTTTTTCAAAAAGGGAGATACCATCCGTGCCGTAATTGCACGTGTGGATATGAAAAATAATAATCCTGTCATTGTTCTCTCAAGAACTGCTCCTGCGTTCCTGGAGCGCTTGTTCGAATTGGAAGTGCCCGAAATTTTTGATGGACTTATCACAATCAAGAAAATTGTTCGTGAACCGGGAGAGCGTGCAAAGGTTGCCGTTGAAAGTTATGATGACCGCATTGACCCTGTAGGAGCCTGCGTGGGAATGAAAGGTTCGCGTATTCATGGAATTGTTCGTGAATTGAAAAATGAAAACATTGACGTAATTAATTATACATCTAACTCTACTCTTTTCATCCAGCGTGCGCTTAGCCCTGCTAAGATCACCACGATTAAACTGGATGATGAGAAAAAACATGCGGAAGTTTATCTCAAGCCGGATCAGATATCTCTTGCGATCGGAAAAGGCGGTCATAATATCCGTCTTGCCGGAAAACTTACAGGTTACGAAATAGATGTGTATCGTGATGTGGAAGAAGAAATTGAAGACGTTGAACTGGATGAATTCTCAGAAGATATTGAAGAATGGATCATTGATGAACTCAAGCGTATCGGATGCGACACCGCAAAAGCTGTACTTGAATTACCCAATGACGATCTGGTGAAACGCACAGAACTTGAAGAAGAAACGATCAACGAAGTGAAGAAAATATTAAGAGCAGAGTTTGAATAAATAAATAAAAAGCCCCACCCTAACCCTCCCCATTAGGGAGGGAACAAGAATTGAAAGTCCTCCCTGAAGGGGAGGATTTAGGAGGGGCTACTAGTAAAATATGTCAGAAGCCGTCATACATCGCCTGAGTAAAGTTGCCAAGGAACTCAACATTAGTACGGGTACCATTGTTGACTTTCTTAAAAGCAAGGGGCATGCCATTGAAAGCAACCCGAATGCGAAGCTTACAGCTGATCAATATGATTTGCTTTCTGATGGGTTTTTATCCGAGAAAAAAGACAAGGAAGAATCCAAGCGCATTCAGGAACTGAAGGAAAAAAAGAAAACTCTTCCTGTTGAAGAAATAATCCCTGAACGTACTTCGCGAAGAAGAGAAGACAACGAGCTGGTCATCCGAAATATGGGAGAGGAAAACGTTATCCGTACTCCTAAAGAGACCACCCAGTTTAACATTAAAGAGGTCGGGAAAATTGATCTCGATTCTTTTTCAAAAAAGAAAAAGGAAGAACCCTCGAAAGAAAAAGAAAAAGAGCAAGAAAAGCCCGCAGAACGTGCAAAAAAGGAAGAACGTATTCCCGTTCCGGAACCTGAAAAATATAAAACCACTTTTTCGAAGCTGGAAGGACCTACCGTAGTTGGAAAGATTGAACTGCCGGTAGAAAAAGAATCCGACATGCATCAGGGGTTCGGCAAGAAGAAGAAGAAGAGAATTAAAAAGCAAAAAGTTCAAACGACCGAATACGCTCGTTTTGCGAGCGATGCCACTAAATCGACAGAAGCAAAACCACTCCAGCATCAGCAGCATCAACAGCAAAGGCGCAGAGGAGGTGGAGGAAGAGGCAGAACATCTGCACCGCGCCCTGAACTTACACAAGGAGAAATTCAGTCACAGATAAAACAAACGCTTTCCAAAATTGGCGGAACAGGAAAATCGCGTGCCGCAAAGTACAGAAAGCTGAAACGCGATGCCTTCAGCGAGAAAATGGATCAGCAGGCACAACAGGATGAAGCAGAAAAGCAAATCCTGAAAGTGACCGAATTTATTTCAGTGAGTCAGTTGGCATCCATGATGGAGTTGCAGCCGACAGACATTATTTCTTTCTGTATGGGTCTTGGAATTTTTGTTTCCATCAACCAGCGTTTGGATGCAGAGACTATCTCTCTCATTGCAGAAGAATTTGGATATCAGGTTCAGTTCATCAGCGTGGAAGCGCTTGAAGATATACAGGAAGAAGTGGATGCACCCGAAGATCTTTTACCGCGTCCTCCTATCGTAACCGTAATGGGTCACGTGGATCATGGAAAAACTTCCTTGCTCGATTACATCCGTAAAGCAAACGTAATTGCAGGCGAAGCAGGAGGAATCACACAGCACATTGGTGCTTACGGAGTAATCCTCGATAACGGGAAAAAGATCACCTTTTTAGACACACCCGGACACGAAGCATTTACTGCCATGCGTGCACGCGGTGCGCAGGTGACGGACGTTGCCATTATTGTTATTGCGGCAGATGATGGAATAAAACCTCAAACCACCGAGGCGATTAACCATGCTCAGGCAGCAGGCGTTCCAATCGTTTTCGCGATAAATAAAATTGATAAGCCGGGTGCAAACCCTGAAAAGGTGAAAGAGCAGCTTTCACAAATGAATATGTTGGTAGAGGATTGGGGCGGCAAGTATCAGTGCCAGGAAGTTGCGGCTAAATCAGGGAAAAATGTTGAACTCCTTCTCGAAAAAGTTTTACTCGAAGCAGAAGTAAAAGAATTAAAAGCAAATCCGAATAAACATGCTGTGGGAACTGTTGTGGAATCTTCGCTCGATAAAGGAAGAGGATACGTTGCCACGATACTTGTAAAAGCGGGTACGCTTCACATGGGGGATGTGTTGATAGCAGGACCCTTCAGCGGAAAAATAAAAGCATTATATAACGAACGCGGAACTCCGGTGGATGAAGCAGGACCTTCTGCTCCTGTGCAGATACTCGGCTTAGATGGTGCACCGCAGGCGGGAGATAAGTTTCATGCCATGGACGATGAGCGCCAGGCAAAAGAAATTGCCAACAAGCGCATGCAATTGCAGCGCGAACAATCGCTTCGCACGAAAAAACATATTACGCTGGATGAGATCGGCAGACGTATTGCTATCGGAGATTTCCAGCAGTTGAATATTATTGTTAAAGGGGATGTGGACGGTTCTGTAGAAGCACTTTCAGGTTCATTGTTAAAGCTTTCAACGCCAAAAATTCAAGTCAGCATTATACATAAAGGAATTGGTCAGATTACCGATTCTGACGTTCTTCTTGCATCGGCATCCAATGCCATTATTGTTTGCTTTAATGTTCGCCCTTCTGCTTCCGCACGGAAACTTGCCGAGCAGGAGCAGATTGATATCCGCTTCTATTCCATCATCTACAATGCGATCAACGAAGTGAAAGATGCGATGGAAGGAATGCTGGCACCTGAGTTCCAGGAAAAAATCACCTGCAACATCGAAATACGCGAAGTGTTCAACATTACAAAAGTGGGAACGGTTGCAGGCTGCATGATGCTTGACGGAAAGATCAGCCGCAATACTAAGATCCGTGTTATCCGAAACGGAGTGGTAATTCATTCCGGATCCCTCTCTTCGCTCAAGCGTTTCAAAGACGATGTGAAAGAAGTGGTATCCGGACAAGAATGCGGCTTGAGCATTGATAACTTCAATGATATCCAAACAGGAGACATCATTGAAGGATACGAGCAGGTGGAAGTGAAGGCAAAACTTTAGCACCATTCTCTTTCATTCATGTTAACCTTTGCCTCAGCCATTTTATCCTTTGCTTCAGCCATCGGAGCAATCCTGCCACAGTTACAGTAACAGGCGGTACTGAAATAACCCCCGGAACAACTCCCTGAACAACCCATGGAACTACACCAACTCCATAAAAAATAGTGTTAAAAACGGCATTAAGCCGTTTTAGTATGCGAAAACATTATTCTTATTGATCTTTTATGAGTTCCTTTTTACCTTTTGTAGGTTCTATTTGTCCTTTCATTGGTTCTATTTGTCCTTACATTGGTTCTATTTGTTCCTTTATTGGTTCTATTTGTCCTTACATTGGTTCTATTTGTTCGTTTATTAGTTCTTGTTTACCTTTTTTACCCATTAATTTCATAAAATGAGAAATTTATCTGACGAAGAATTTTCTGATTTCGGTTTTTCCGGCAAAGGAAAGGTATCGCCCTTTTATTTAGCCATAGGGCTTAAAAAAAGGCAAAGGTTTGTTTATTTCAAAAGAAGAATAGAACCTGAGTAAAACATGAATTACGCAAGAAAAAGCACCTGCCATAGATTACATGGATGAGAACTGGATAAAATAATAAGAGGGTTTGAAGCGTATTGAAACCGCTACCAAACCCTCTTGAATAGTTATACAATTTCGAACAATTAAAACTTAAATGAAAGCCCTGCTTGAAGGAGTGATTTTTCATAGATAAAATTCAAGTGAAAAGAACAAGAATTGTTTTAACTACTCACCCACCTCTTAATACTAATTTATGTAACTCTTTTTGGCTACGAGGTGTTTTTTTATTAAGTGTTGCAGGAACATCGATAAATCTTTGAGAGGGAACCATAGCTGCATTAGTTACAAGGTCAATAATAGTTCCTACGCCAAATGTAAAGAATGCTTCAAGAATAAGTATTGGGATTCCACCTAATTTTTTCTTTATGGGGACGGAAGCAGTATGTTCTCCCGATTTTAATTGTAAATTAATTTTTCCTTTCATTTTTAATCTTACACCGGGATATTCATAGTGTGTTCGTGTGTTTCCTGATTCGCTTGATCCTACAGTTTGATTTTTTATTTCAAGTACTTCATTTCCTTTAGTTACCACTAAATCTTTAGGAGCATCTACCATGAATATATTTTTTTGTGCTCCACTGATCAAAAGGGCGCAACTCGGCAAAAGAAAAACAGAAGCAATTGCTACTATTGTAATGAGTGTAATTTTTTTCATGTTTTTAAATGGTTTAGTTAATAAACTAGTTACCGAGCAAAAGTAATATTTTAGGACTTCCAAAATACTCAGTTTAACGAGTTTTAAAAACTATTTTATTTGCACTCCTTCTTTATAATGACGGGAAGGTTTTGCATCATATCCCGCAGAACCCTTCGTAAGCCAGTCGGGTGCTCTTAAAATATATCCAATTGTAATTCCCCAGGTAAATACCATAGGAAGGCTTTTTCCAAAATAAGTATGACTATAGCGGTTGAAGTCAAATACATCATAAATCTTATTTTGTGAGGAAAGGTCACTTGTTTTGTTTTCAAAAGAATAGCCAAAACCAAAATACCATGCAAATGTCATGGCGTTTCCAAAAATATACTGCTTGCCAAATTGAAGATTGAGAGTTAATGCTTGATATCGATTTTTGTATGTTATTTGACCACCTTTGGAAGTATAATAAGAAAAACCATTGTAATAAGAATATCCACCCGTATCAATAGTATGAGTAGTGGAGAAAGCATTTAAAATTGCTTCTACCTTTATGTATTTTCCTTTTAATGGATGAGCATATCTAATTTTTATATCTCCATCTCCGGTTTCTATATCAGAAGAATTTCCCAATAAAAATTTTGGACCGGCTCGAAAGAATAGTCCTTTAGCGGTTTTTGTGGTAGTAGAGATTATACCTGGTCCAATAACACCAAGAGCAACATCCCAGTTAAATCCAGGTTTGTACATCCATTCATAGCCAAAGGCAATGTGACGGTTAATGGGAGAGAGGAAATAGAACTTGAAGGTGCTAGTTTTATCAATAATGGAGTGATTGGTCGCACTTAACGGATCTTCTTTATATTCATAAACAGTCTGTCCATCTATTTTTATAGATTTTATATCAAACTTTTTCAAACTCATGGTTGGTCCATCCGGGTTATTGTATAATTTAAACTTGATTTCATCGGTTCCCATTTCACTAATTTTTGCTTTAATAATACTTCCATCTTTTTTAGTAATAATCGCTTCATTGGATCCTGTTTTATCCTCAATCACTATTTGTCCTCCTACTTTCAGAGTTTTTATTTCAGATTTTTTTATACTTATAGTGGGACCGTCCGTATCATTATTTAATTTAAACTTGATTTCATCCGTACCTATATCAGTGACCTTTGCTTTAATAACATCTCCATTTTTTTTAACGATGATA
>JACRAL010000068.1 GCA_016213435.1 Bacteroidota bacterium | reverse complement strand
CACTCACAAATAAAATTGCAATCAATCTGTTAAACCAAGAAATAGAATCCAAACTCTCAATGACCCATAAAAAACTAAGAGCCAACTACGATACTGCATACTTGAAAACACTATTAAATTATAATGCGTAAAACCTGACTTATCCAAAACAGTTTTTTCAATCATCTTTTACGGTTATCTTGAAAAGTGCGAATGGAGGAATCAAAAAATCAGTTTACACGCATCCCCATGACCAAAATGTCATCCACCTGATCTTCATTACCACGCCAACGCTCAAGGGTTTGGTCAAGAAGTCTTTTTTGTTCAGGCATGGGCTTAGTGTGAATATCGAGCAAGAGATTACGAAATTGACTTTGCATAAATTTTTTCCCTTTCACACCTCCAAATTGGTCGGCATATCCATCGGAAAAAATATAAATTACATCTCCTTTTTCTAATTGCAGTCTATGATTGGTGAACTTCTTTGCTTCTTTTTCCAGAAATATACCAATAGGAAATTTATTCCCTTTTATTTCAAAGATCTCTCCTTCACGCACCAGAAAAAGAGGATTGAAAGCAGCGGCAAACTCCAATTCCTTTGTTCTTTGGTCAAATGAACAAAGTGTAATATCCATACCATCTTTAGCTGTGGATTCTTCGTAGTTGCGCTGGTGAAGTGTTTCGCTCACACCTTTGCTGAGTTCATCCAGAATACGCGCAGGAGAAGTCTCCTGATTTTTGCTCGTGATCTGCTTAAGAAGATTATACCCTACAATACTCATAAATGCACCCGGCACTCCGTGACCTGTACAATCCACAGCAGCAAACAGCACTTTTCCGTTCATCTCCTCGAACCAATAAAAATCTCCACTCACAATATCTTTGGGTTTGAACAATACTAATGAATCGGGTAAAAGTTTTTTCACTACACTGTCAGGCGGAAGAATGGCGTCCTGAATGCGTTTAGCATAACGAATGGAGTCTGTCACTTGCTTGTAAAACACTTCTATTCTTTGCGACTGCAATTCTATTTCTGCTTTCTGGCGCACTACTTCTGCTGTGCGCTGCGCTACCTTGTTTTCGAGCATACGTTCATTAACATGCAAATCTTCCCTCATCTTCAGCAAAGCAAGACCAAGAGTATCTTCTTCTGAAAGTGGTTTATAATATGATTCAAAATTTCCGCTTCCCACTTCACGTGCAAATTCTGTAGTGAGTTTCATCGTCCCAACAAGACGGTTCAGCGCCATGGACATCTCTCCTATTTCATCTTGCCCACCTTTTATTCTTTTATCAGGAAGAACTCCTCGCGCCATGTGAAGAAGTAATTGCTTTACTTCATCAACTGGTCGAACAATGGTACGAACAGTAAAAAATGCGATAAGGATTCCGCCAACAAAAAGCATAACCCCTAACCCAACAACAACATTTTGCAGGAAGGAAAACGAATTAAGCATCTCTTTGTTTTTTTGAGTCGACTGAGCACGTTGCGCCTCAATGAGGATGGATAATTTATTAAGGACATTTCGTGTTTTATCTGCCACATCTCCATCCATATCCTCTACCATCATTTTAACGTCAAATACCACGATTGCATCCTGATAGCTTTCAAAAGAATTCAAATGAGTCATTATGTATTCATGATCAGCGATAAGTCCATCAAGAATATTAAAAATAGAAGAAATAGATTCTTGATCTTCTTTATGCCATCCACCCACAAGTTCATTGATTCTTTTTTTCAATTCGGGATACTCTTCCTTAATAAGTTTTTTCAACTTCTCTTTGTCTTCGTGCTCCTGCTGCTGGATTATCCAGCTTGACACAAGCATTTTTGAACGCACAACAAGTATATTTAATTCCTGAAGCGCACTTACTGATGGAGTGTATAAGTTCGTAATCCTGTCATTTATCTGACGGCTGTCAGTAATGGTAATAAGCGTAGTTCCAAATGCAATAAAAGTCAAAAAAATTAAAATGCCGAAGCCTGAACCAATTTTACGACCAACTGTAAAGCGAAATGCCATAGACAAAGTTAATGGTTATTCGTTAATCATTAAAAAAATATTAAGAAAACATGTAATGAGAAAATTCTTCAACAGCAGATGTGACAAGCATTCATCGCCTCTACAAGAATTACTCTTTTTAATAAGATGCGTTCATGAACACCTTTTGAAGTTACTTTTATTTAGGCAGCTTATCGAGCCTTGCTTTAAACACATCTGACTTTTCAAACTCATACAAACTGAAATAAATCCCCTGCAAAGCAATTAGCACCTCTTTTTTCTTTGGCTTTAATGCGTATGCTTTAAGCGCATAAGGCAATGCTTTTCGGAAGTTTGTCCTTGCTTCATCTTGTATTTTGTCAACTTCCATAATTGGCACATCAAGAGGCATGGAGTTTATAATATCAACGCCATAGTTATAATAAAGCAGTGCAAGCCCATGTATTGCGTTAAAATAATTTGTATCAAGAGTAATAACTGCCTTATAAGTGCTTTCAGCCTCTTTCAAAAACTGCTTATTTGTTTTTATATTATTCAAAAAAAGATTTCCATACTGATCTGCAAGAGCTGTTTTGAATTCCATTTCAGTCGAACGAAAATTATATTTAGGATCAGCAATCAGCATGCATTCTTTAAACTTCTCATAGTTCTGAATAGCTGCTTGGTAATTAATAGTGTCGAGCATATAAACGGCATCATTTTGGAAACGAGAGCCAATGTATTTTAAGGCAGTTTTAATGTTCGCAGCGTTATACACGTCCGTTACTAAATAAATATTTCCATTATATTCAATCTTATTTTCTATAGCAATTGGTCGTCCTTGAGATTTATCCAACGAAAGTGCTTTTTTCAAAAACTCAACAGCGTCAAGACGTGTTTTTGATTTTTTATTCTGCTTTTCAAATGTCTTATACCATTCTTTATAAATCAGACCTCGTGTGTACCATGCGTATGAACTATTGATTGCGTCAGGATGCGTGATGGATTTGTCAATAAGTTCCATAGCTCTTTTCGTACGCACTTCTTGCCTCATGGTCGTATCTGCAAGTATCCAATTGGCTTTTGCAACACTATCCATTTGCGCAAAAGTCCTATTTACTGTATGTATGAACAGTACGAATAAAATCAATATGTATATTTTCCCTTTCACAATCATTCCACTTTTATTGCCAGTGCTTCAAGCGTAGAGCTGACCTTCAGATTATATTTCTCAATGTTAATTTTATTTAATTCGAACCGCTGCTTGTTATTTTCAATAACAAAATTAATTGCCGCACCTTGCCTTGCCAATCCGGCTTTCTCAGTAACAATCAGGGTGCTTTTTCCCTTCATTTTCTTCAATACTTCCGGAAGATCGGCTGAATGGTCTGCAGGAATAAACAAAATATGACAGGTGCCTGTAATGGATTCTATATTCAGGAAATTTTTAATTTCAAATTCCTGATTGCCTACTTTTTTCTTACTGTCTTTTTTAATTTCTTTCTCATTGTCTGCCCTGCCGTGAATCAGCGTGTTTAGGTCATTATAAAAAGGAGAAGTTCCAAGTATACCAATTACAAAATTCCCTTCCTTATACTTATCGGGCCAATTAATATATTTTGTGAAGTTGTATAGAAAAATTGCTTTGATCTTGGAGTTAGAAATGTTTGGTTCCTGAAAAACAGGCATACGCACCCAATCGGCAGAAAGGCAGAATAAAGCTATCAATATGGCTATTCCTTTTCTCATTCAAATTCTTTCATGAACAAACAAACCATTTTTATCTCATGAAGATAATATATTGAGCATTAAATCTTTCAAAATATTTTGTTAATAAATAGCACTATTGATCTAATCAAGGCCAAACATATTTTCCGGTTTTCTCAATATACCCACTGGTATAACCCTGTTTAATATCCCGAGAAGATACCTTTGCCAAACCATCCTTAAATGCGCTCCTATAATTAAATGTTTTACTAATCACAATATTGCCTGTTTTATCAATAAACTGCCAGACGGGGTTTTTCGTATCCAAACTGAACGTGACACAGGCAAACCCATTTTTAAAATGGTCGGCACCTGTAAAAACAGGGTTTATAATAATTCTTCCTGTTTTATCTATGAAGCCATATTTCCCTTTTCTAAAATCTCCAACACGCACCAATGCCAGTCCTTCAGAAAATGTCCATGCCCTATCAAATTGAAATGCGATAATCACCTTTCCATTTTTATCAATGAATCCCCATTTCCCACTTTCTTCATTTCCTTTACGTACGTTAGCAACTCCTTCCATAAAATCAAAGGAATCATCATAAAGAAATTCCACTGCCACGTTTCCATTTTTATCAATGAATCCCCATTTATCTCCTTTCTTTACACGAGCAAGTCCTTCTGAAAAATCATATGCACCATCATAATCGGCTTTTACAACAAATTTTCCTCTCCTATCTATGAAGCCCATCCGTAGTCCTATCTGCAATCTTGCAAGTCCTTCTGAAAATTTATAAGCATAATCGCATTTAAGTGCAAGAATAATGTTGCCGGTTTTATCGAAATAAAACCAGCTTCCGTCTTTTTTTCCACTTGCGCATCCTTCTGAAAAAGAAGTTACTTTATCGTATTGTGCTGCAATTACGACTCTTCCTGCTTGATCAATAAATCCGCGCTTACCACCAATACTGACTGATGCCATACCTTCTGAAAAAGATTCTGCAAAATCAAACTGAGGAGTAATAATCACGTTTCCAGACCTATTCATGAATCCGTATTTTCCTTTTTCTTCAATCGGAAAAAGAGGTTCTTGTGACAAAACAACAAAAGATAAAAAAATCAAAAAAGAAGAAAAAATGAAATTCACAACACACATTTTCATTTGTTTTGGTTTAAAAAATCATTTACAATGAAGCACCTATTATTTTCTGTTTTCAATCGGATATGCAAATATCCAATAAAGTTGACAATGGCGAAATTAAAACAGAAAACCATAATGAAATAATTTAAATTAAAAACTATTCACAGTCCAAAACTCATATTTTTTTGTAACTTGGACAACTAAAAAATATTATGCCGATCTTATTTCCCATCAATATTAAAAAGTGGATTGAAGAAAATCGCCACTTACTCAAACCTCCTGTGAACAACAAAGTTGTTTATAAGGATACAGAGTTTATAATTATGGTAGTTGGGGGACCCAATTCCCGCAAAGATTATCACTATAATGAAAGCGAAGAATTTTTTTTTCAACTGGAAGGAGATATTGAAGTAGGAATACAGGAAGAAGGAAAAGCTGTGAATGTTCCAATCAAACAAGGAGAAATATTTCTCCTCCCCCCTTGCACTCCACATTCCCCACGCAGAGGAAAAAACACTGTTGGCCTTGTGATTGAACGCACGAGACGCAAAGGAGAAAAAGACGGCCTGCTTTGGTTCTGTGAAAAATGCAATTATAAATTATATGAAGACTATTTCCCGTTAACAAACATAATGACTCAGTTTCAGGAAGTGTTTGAAAAATTTTATTCCAGCAAAGATCTTTGCACCTGCAAAAAATGCGGACATATCATGGATCCCCCCGGAGAAACCCATAACACAAAAGACACAATCAACCTGCTAATACACGTTCGTGGTTAATCGTTACTCGCTCCGAAAGGATTTCTTCGGAATTAATCGAATTACTACCGTTAACCGCCAACATTAAACAGAACTATGTTTGATTTTTTTCTTCCGAAGAATGAAAAGAACTTTAAATCTTCATTGAACACTATTCTTGGCGTTTCTCCAAAGAACCTTTCTCTTTACTATCAGGCATTCCGTCACAATTCGATTGCCAAGGAGATCAAAGAAGGAATAAAAGACAGTAACGAACGTTTGGAATTTCTAGGGGATGCGGTTCTTAGCATTGTAATTGCAGATTATCTTTTTCGTAAATTTCCTTATAAGGATGAAGGATTTCTCACCAAGATGCGTTCAAAAATTGTGAGCCGTAATCATCTAAATCAACTTTCCCTAAAACTCGGACTCAATAAATTTATTTCTCAGACAAACGACCCATATTTGAAATTTTCTTCAATACATGGAGATGCATTTGAAGCACTTGTTGGAGCTATTTACATTGATAAAGGATTTTTGTCAGCACAAGATTTTATTCTTAATCGCATTCTAAAATTTCACGTAGATGTTGAGAAAATACTTTTTACAGAAACAGATTTCAAAAGCAAACTCATTGAATGGGCTCAGCAAGAAAAACAAGAACTACAATTTAAAGTAGTGGAGGAAAATGGGAATGGATATGACAAGCAATTTATGATCGCGGTTCTCGTAAAGGGAGAAGTTATTGCCCATGCGCAACATTTTTCTAAGAAAAAAGCAGAGCAGTTAGCGGCCGAAGTAAGTTGTGTCAAACTTAGAATTACGTAATTTCACATTTTTCATTTAAGAATGAGATATCTGATAATGATACCCCGCGTACTATGGAAGTTATGGTTTTTGCTCAACTTTTTAGTTACACTTTTACTTTTATATCCTGCATTTCTGATCTTGCTATCCAGGGAAAGATGGTTTGGGTATGCCTTTTCTCTCATGCGATTTTGGTCAAAATGCCTTTGTTACGTTGCAGGAATATTTCCTTTGGTGAAATATGAAATTGATCCGGATCAAATCCCCAGTCCATGTGTTTTTGTTTCCAATCATAGCTCTTACCTTGATATCCTTCTTATTTACATATGCATTCCAAAGTATTTTGTTTGTGTCGGCAAACAGGAACTAGACAAAGCCCCCTTATTCCGTATTTTTTTCAAGCGGATGAATATCCTGGTGAACCGGAAAAGCAATGTAGATTCTCACCGCGCGTATCTGCAAGCAGGAGAAAAAATCAACAAAGGACAAAGTATTTTTATTTTTCCTGAAGCCACCATTTCTTCCAACGGCACATTAATCCCGTTTAAAAATGGAGCTTTTAAATTGGCTATTGACAAACAAGTTCCAATTGTCCCCTTGGTTTTTCCTGATAACTGGAAACTTTTACAAAACGGAGGATTTCTTACTGCACACGGAAAACCCGGAATCACTAAAGCATTTATCCTAAAAGAGGTAGAAACAAAAGGAATGACCATCGGAGACCTAATTCCTTTACGCGAAAAATTAAAAAATATTATCGAAGAAATTTTAAATAAAAATAGATGAAAAATAGATGAAACCCACATGGTTGAATAACCACAAAGGGGCATGAAAATGTAACTTTAGTGCAAACTTTAAACTTACACCATATGAATAAAGAAACAATAGAATTTGAGCAGCACGTAGAGCGGGGCT
>JACRAL010000065.1 GCA_016213435.1 Bacteroidota bacterium | reverse complement strand
TTTGGGTGGTGGCGGTGGATCAGGGCACGCAAATAACGGTACCGCAACAGGGAGCACAAATGGAGGAGGTATGGTAATTATAAAAACGGGTGCAATTATTGGAAATTATTATTCTATTCTGGCTAACGGAAATGATAATCTCACTGTTTCCGGACAAGACGGAGCGGGAGGAGCGGGAGCAGGAGGAACAGTATTGCTTGATGTACAAATTTTCTGCACATTGAATGTTTCTGTGAATGGAGGTCGCGGAGGATATCAGGATTTTTCCTGCTGCGAAGGAAATCCTCATGGACCGGGTGGTGGTGGCGGTGGTGGTATTATCTGGAGTTCTTCCTCTTTTACCGGAATTAATGCTTCATTCACCGGAGGAGCTGAAGGGCTTGCCACAACTGACGTTGGTGTCAAGGTTCAATTTGGAGCCACAGCCGGTATGAATGGAAATACTCTTATAGGTCTTGTTCTTCAGGGAAGTAATGGATTGCCCTCTTGTTACACTAGTTTGGTTGAATGTCCTCCTCTTCCAATTGAGATGCTTTCTTTCAAAATAGTGTGCAGTAGCGGCAAACCAAAACTGCAGTGGAGTACCGCTTCCGAAAGCAATAATGATTATTTTACGGTGGAAAGGGCTGTACACCGCCCTTTAGGGGGATGGGGGGCTTTGGGGTGGGCTTCAGTCGGTACCGTAAAAGGAGCAGGCAACAGCAGCATGACAACAAACTATACATTCACCGATGCTGCGCCTGCAGATGGTATTTCCTACTACCGTATCAAGCAAACGGATTATAACGGCAGCAGTACTGTTTCAAACATTGTGAGCTACAATAAGAATGTTTGCGGGGTATCTGTTTATCCCAATCCATTTGATGAAACCCTGTATGTGAGCATCGGAACCGGAATCCCTGTGAATGCTTTGTTCCGAATTGTAAACGTATTGGGACAAGAGGTGTGTTTACGGAACATAATCATACCCGGAGATGGTACAAGCATTGAAATCAACTTGCCTTTATTAGCCAGCGGAATGTATGTGGTATTGGTCAATGATACGGATAACTCAACCCTATTGCTAAACACGAAAGTGGTAAGAACAGGAGTGAGAGTGGCGGAGAAGTAGTGTAGGTAATAACAGAGAATAAAGAGGTGAGAGGAAAGCAGTTTCAGATAAAATAAATCAACTATAGCTTTCTTCGAAGCGCCACCTCCATAACGGGTATTGTAAACGAAACTACCATGGCAAACTACTTAAACAACAAGTTTGAAATAACCCAACTTACCAAAAGCATATTTAAACTTCAAACCTTTGAAGTTGGCTGCCAACAGAAAGACATGAAAGAAACACACCGCCTGATGCTAGAACTTTCTAAGGGAAAAAAATATGCTGTATTGAGGATTGCATGCGCCTGTTTTTATTCCTCAGACAAAATGAAAACAATGATAGAAAGCAAACCATTCACCGATGCTTGTTATGCTGTGGCTTATGTAGTAAAATCATTAGCAAACAGATTATGTGCGCAATTTGTTATACAGTTCCATAACTCTGTCGCCCCTTCCAGAATGTTCGAGCATGAAGCTGCTGCGATGGAATGGCTGAAAGAACAAGAGGCGATGCAATATGGCAAAGAGTAATCAATGGTATGAACCTCAGGGTAGAGTACGACCGATGGAGAGAAAAAGTATTTGAACCCGCTGATCAGAAAACAGGATGGGATGGCACCTACAACGGAAAGTTGCTGAATACAGCGGTGTTCGTTTATGATCTGGAAGCAACGCTTATGAGTTGTAACATAAATTCAAGAACCAATTAACCATGAAAAAAAATCTAAATCAATTGTATACTGCTCCAAACAGATCGCGATTGAGATTTCATCTCAACTTGTTTTCTCTTGCTCACCGTACACTGCCAATTGCCTTGTGGCTTTTAACCGCCAACTGTTTTGCAGTTATTGATACACTGAAACATTATAATCCTGCAACGGCAAATAGTAATTCCTCTGTTCCTGCCTCAATATATCCTTCACAATATGCCTGCTTTGTGCCGCCTGCTCCCGGCTATATCAAGAGCATTGTTATTACATTAGGGGGTTCTTCCAGCACAGGATCGGCAACAGTACATATTTATGGCCATGAAGGAGGAGAACCTGTTCCACTGTTAGAACAGGATTTAATAACACCTATTGTTGTAAATAAAACAATTGCGGGTAATCAAAAAATCACTGTTAATTTAGCAACACCAGTACGAGTAGATAACAATTTATTTTTCATCAAAGTAAATGGGTTTTCTCCTAACGTAACACTTATTCAGGACAAAACTGTACATGCGCCTTTTTGCAGTTCCATCAGCGGGGGGGACTTTTATTTTCAACGAGTCAAGGATGCTTCGAATGTGTTTTATTACTCCACCAATGCTTTTGTTATAGATGTGCTGATGGATTATACCGAAGGAACAACTTCACCGCAATACTTCAAAGATATAACAACAGCAGCAGGCATCAACACCAACCTTTCCAATAATTGTGTTGCATGGGCAGATATCAATAAAGACGGGTACCTTGATCTGATGGTTGCCGGAAAGCTATATAAGAACATGGGCAATAGCACCTGTACAGATATTACTGCCTCGGCTAGAATTACATCCTCCGGAATTTCCACATTTATAGATATGAATAATGATGGCAAAGATGATATTCTCTTTTTAAATGGCAGCGCAGATAATTTTATTTACATCAATAACGGAGACGAAACATTTACCCAACATGCTTTAAATCTTACCACTCCTGCTTTTGTAAGTTTGTCAACAGTCAGCATCGGAGATTTCAATAATGACAGCTATCCCGATTTATTTGTTGGACAATTATGGACAAATAATGCACAAGGAAAAGAAATTTACCATCCACATTATCTTTACATGAACGATAAAAATCTTGGGTTTAAGGATACTTCTTCTTTGATGACTCCCGAAAGCCTGCCTTATACGATGGATACTACTATTGTAGGAACTACCCGTGCTGTACGCGGAGCTCAATTTGTGGATTATAACGATGATGGGAAACTTGATTTGTTTGTTGGCAATTATCGTTTACAACCTGATGAATTATGGAGAAATAATGGTGATGGAACATTTACCGATGTTAGCTATCCATTAGGATTAGATATTAATAATTATGGTGCATCAGGACATGCAACAGGATGTGATTGGGCAGATTATGATAATGATGGTGATATGGATTTATTATTACCGCAATTGGCTCATCAGGTATGGACAGTTCAATACGACCATCGTCCAACTACCATTTATAAAAATAATGGAGCGCCCACTTATGATTTTACCGATACGAATCCCGGAGTGGATAAAGGATTAGGTATTGAATACGAAGAAACCCATGCAGGAGCCAACTGGGGCGACTTAAACAATGATGGATTATTGGATTTTGCTATCTGTGCCTTTTATGGATGCAGATACTCTGATGTTTATTTACAAAAATCTGATCATACGTTTGAGATGAAATCCTTTGCTTTTGGAGTGAAAGATGTTACCGCACCTTCCGACCTTACCCTTGTTGATTTTGATAATGACGGAAAATTGGATTTAGCTTGCGGAGACGAGCAAGTTGATAATGTGGCAAAATTCCGGTTGTTCAAAAACACAGGCCCTTTCTGGGACAATTTTGTGGAACTGGATTTAGTGAGTACATCGGGCAATAAAAATGCCGTAGGCGCAAAAGCAACCGTGTATGCAGGCGGCAAAGTTTATACGCAATACCAGATGCCTCATCACGGAGCATTCATGTCGAAAGGAAACAGGATGCATTTTGGTTTAGGCAGCGCTTCTGCAATTGACTCAGTGTTTGTGCGCTGGCCCGATGGGACCACTAACTCAGAAAAATTCACCGGACTTACCATAAATACTTTCAACATTCTTACTCAAGGCGGAATAGTAACGCTGGGAGTAAAAAAAGAAACCAAATTCTTGTCAAACGTAAATGTATATCCTAATCCTGCATCCGATCAAGTATCTTTTAATTACGAATTAGCTGCCGATGCAACTGTTACACTGGATATTTATTCCATCTTAGGAGAAAAGATCCCCGTAATCAATAATGACCACCAAACAGCGGGACAGCACGTAGTTCAATGGAATGTGAAAGAAAATGTTGCACCCGGAATCTACAGCTATCGCCTTCAGGCAGGAGAGTTACAAAAAACAGGATTGTTGGTAGTGCAATAAGGGAATTATGAAACAACCATGATTGCGGACAAAAAAAGATGAAAACAAAACTTGTTCTGATCACCATTGAGAATAAAGATGAAAGCAGTTTCAGATAAAATAAAACCATGAGACTACTAACAAAATTTACCTTGCTCGCCTTTACAGGCATCACTTTAATCTTTTGTGGCCTTGGATTACACTCCTTTTCCCAAACAACAAACATCTCAGGCGTAATAAACATCTA
>JACRAL010000064.1 GCA_016213435.1 Bacteroidota bacterium | reverse complement strand
TTTGGGTGGTGGCGGTGGATCAGGGCACGCAAATAACGGTACCGCAACAGGGAGCACAAATGGAGGAGGTATGGTAATTATAAAAACGGGTGCAATTATTGGAAATTATTATTCTATTCTGGCTAACGGAAATGATAATCTTACTGTTGCCGGACAAGACGGAGCGGGAGGAGCGGGATCAGGAGGAACCGTATTGCTTGCCACAAAAAGTTTCTGCACATTGAATGTTTCTGTGAATGGAGGTCGCGGAGGATATCAGGATTATTCCTGCTGCGGAGGAAATCCTCATGGACCGGGTGGTGGTGGTGGTGGTGGCGGTGTTATCTGGAGTTCTTCCTCTTTCACCGGAATTAATGCTTCATTCACCGGAGGAACTGAGGGGCTTGCTACTAACAACAGCGGTACCAAGGTTCAATTTGGAGCCACAGCCGGCATGAGTGGAGATACTCTTACAGGTCTTGTTCTTCAGGGAAGTAATGGATTGCCGTCTTGTTACACTAATTTGGTTGTGACTATTACTCAGGATACTTCTATTTGTTTAGGAAGCTCAACCTCCATTACCTCCAGTGGAGCAAGCGCTTATATATGGTCGCCAACCACAGGATTGAACATTGCGACAGGGGCTACTGTTATCGCCAGTCCAACCACCACTACCACTTACAGTGTTGTAGGAACAAATGGATGTGAAAGTGATACTGCAACAGTAACTATAACAGTTATTTCTTCTCTATCACCAACTATTTCAGGCAATACTTCACTTTGCACAGGCGATACAACCACACTCACTGTTTCGGGCGGAACAACCTATTCATGGAACACAGGAGACACAACAACTTCCGTAACAGTTTATCCGGCAATAAGCACAACATACTTTGTTAGTGCATCTATCGGTTCATGTTCGGGTAGTACAAGCATTACCGTAACAGTTAATTGCACAGATGTATCAATAACAGAACCTCCTTGCGGAGCAATCTATGTTCCTAATGTCTTTGCCCCTCCTAACGCCTTCACTCCCAACGAGGACAATCAAAACGAGCAGATCTGTGTCTATGGAAACTGCATAGAAAACATGGAGTTATTTATTTACAACCGCTGGGGAGAAAAAGTATTTGAATCCATTGATCAGAAAATATGCTGGAATGGGACTTACAAAGGCAAGTTAGAGAACACCGCTGTGTTTGTATATGATCTAAAAGCAACACTTAAAACCGGAGAAAAAATAAATAAGAAAGGGAACATAAGTTTACTGAGATAAAATTAAGAGAGCAACACCCAAGCAATAAAAATCAACGATGCATAATATGGGTTAAATGTTTCTAAGCTAGACAGCGAAACATATATATAGATGTATGTAGAGATAATAACTGAGAATAAAGATGTAAGAGGCAAACAGTTGCAGGAAGCCCGTCACCAAATGAAACTTTGAAAATAACACCGCTCCCTTCTCCTGTAGGAAAAGTTAAAACAAACACTTAAAAGTGAGAGCAAAACAATAACTTTGCACTATGAATAAAATAAACAAATCGGCATACGGAATCTTTGAGGCAGCAATAAAATTAATTTATACCCGCTTTTTTTATTTTTCTTTTGCCTGTTTTTTATTTATTCTCTTGTTTTCTTTTGACGGTTATTCCCAGAATAAATACATTGTTTATTTCAAAGACAAAGGGACAAAGAAAAATTATGATACCCCTGAAAAGTTATTGAGTTCAAAAGCTATTGAAAGACGCAACCAACAAGGAATTTTAATGGATGATGATGACATGCCTGTGAATGTTCAATACCTGAACGAACTCTCTTCCGCAGGATGTAAACTTCTCAGCACCTCTAAATGGTTGAATTCTACGAGTATTACAACCGTTCTGTCTCCTCAAGAATTACAACAACGCTTTGTTTTCATTAAGCAAATTGTTTCTGTAAAAGACACCTCAGTAAAATACGAAAGTAGTCCTAAGTATTTGGAGCAGAAAACAAATTTAAATTATTCCAAAATAGCTTCCACGATTGATTATGGCCAGGCAAATACGCAAAACACGATGTTGGGAATAGAGTGTTTGCACAAAGATGGTTACACAGGAAAGAACACTACGATTGCTGTGATTGATGGAGGTTTTCTTGGTGCAGATACGATGCGTGCCTTTGATTCGCTCCGCATACAAAAAAGAATTATCGGTGCGTTTGATTTTGTTGCCAACGATTCTTTTCCTTACAGAATGGATGAACATGGAGCAGGCGTACTTTCTGTAATTACGGCAAATCTTCCGGGACAAATGGTTGGCATTGCTCCTCATGCAAAATTCCTTTTAGCACGAACCATTACTTTTGGAAATTATGACATTCATGCCGATGAATATCTTTGGATTAGAGCCATGGAATGGGCTGATTCATCAGGTGCAGATATTATCAGCACCTCGTTAGGATGGTCTAACTATTATGGAGGAGGAGATACCAATTACACTTATGCCAATATGGATGGGAGAACAACAATTGTGACAAAAGGTGCATCCATAGCATCCCGCAAAGGAATTATTGTAGTAGCCAGTGCGGGTAATCAAGGCAATAAATCCTGGCACTACATCTCGGCTCCATGCGATGGTGATTCTGTGTTATGTGTGGGAGCAGTGGATTACACCAAAACACATAGTTATTTTTCCTCTTATGGACCAAGTTATGACGGAAGAATAAAGCCGGATGTAATGGCTATGGGTCAATCTGTAAAAGTTGTATGGCCCGGCACTTCCGGGGTTACAAGCATGAATGGTACTTCTTTTTCTGCTCCGCTGATAGCAGGTTTAACCGCATGTTTAAAACAAAAACATCCCGGCAGTACAAACATGGAGGTCATTAATGCCATTATACAAAGTGCAGACAGGTATTCAAATCCTGATTTTACCTATGGTAATGGAATTCCCAATGCATGTACAGCAGATTCGCTTTTAACAAATATCAACGAAATTAAAAACAACTCAACCTTGAACTTTCAATTATATCCGAATCCCGCTCACAACGAATTGCAATATGAAATCGGAAGCATAGAGAAAACAACACTGCAAATAAGGATTATAAATATACTCGGACAAATAGTAATCAACGAAACAAAAAACATAGATAAAGGCATCAGCAATCACACTTTAAATATTTCGGAACTGAGCAGCGGAAGTTATGTTCTGCAAATTATTACTGATTCAGGAACTGACACAAGACAGAAACAATTTTTGATAAAATAAAGGAAGAAAGGGTTCCTATCCTACCTAACATCATTAAGGTGTAATATGAACAAGAAACAATTCCTTAATCCTGTTATTTCTATTTTCATTTTATATCAGCCCGTCTGTGCATTTGCTCAGTTTACAGGAGGTAATTCCGATGGGCACGCATTGGTTTCAAAAACAGATGTAGCAGTATGCGCGTTGCCTCTTTAGTTGTAAATTTGTTTCACTAATCTTCCTTTTAATGTGTGTAGAGGAAAAAGCCTGTCCTGTAAAATATTCGATCGAACGCAAGTTTGATGCGGTAAATATTGTTACAGCACAAACAATATAAAATCCATATGAAAACAGAAATAGGTAAGTACAAAGTGTGTGTGTTATTGTTTTTTTTATTTGCATTAAATACAAAAATAACAGCACAATGCAACAATGTTGCATTAGGAAAACCTGCAACCGGAACCGGCACTTACCTTACCAATACACCCGATAAAACTTTTGACGGCAATTGCGGTACCTATTGGAATTCCGGAGGATTTGCACCCCAATCCATTCAAGTGGATTTACAAGGAACATTCACCATAAACAATATCAATTTATTAGTCGGCATGACTCCCACCAGTGGAAATTGCACTCATACCATTTATACTGCGCCAAACATTGGCGGACCCTGGACTGCGGTAGATGTTATTTCAGGAGTTAGATTTAGTGGGGAAAAACTAGAAAGATGTTACAATTCTGCTCCCTTGACAGGTGTTGGAGCTGTTAAAATTGAATCCACCAGCTCTCCTTCATGGATTGCATGGATAGAGGTAGGAATATTCACTTTATCTCCTCCTCCTGCAAGCCCTACCATAACGTCTTCCGGATCGCCAACAATTTGTCAGGGAGAATCGGTAACGTTAACATCCAGCACAGGGTCATCTTATTTATGGAATCCTGGCGGACAAACAACACAAAGTATAGTGGTAGACACATCCGGTAATTATTGTGTAACGCTTGGCACCAGTTGCATCACAGGCACTACGTCATGCACTGATTGTGGAGGAGGCTCTGCCTGCGCAACAGTAACAGTAACTTCCAATCCTACTCTTGCCATTGCAGGACCAAACGCTATTTGTAACAGACAAGGAGAATATGCAGTGTTGAATGCCACTGGAGCCGCAACCTACGCATGGTCACCGGCAACAGGTCTTAGCGACACAACCGGATCTATGGTAACCTCCAAGCCTACTATAACTACGATATACACAGTAATAGGAACTTCCACATTTGGATGTGCGGATACTGCCACTGTTCAGGTTATAGTTAATCCCTTGCCAATAATATCAATTGCTGCTTCTCCGACTCTTATTACCTCCGATGAAAATACAACACTTACTGCCAGCGGAGGTAGTCAGTACCAATGGTCTCCATCCACTGGATTAAATGATCCGTCAATTTCAAATCCAATAGCATCCCCCATTCAAACCACCACTTACTGTGTTACTGTTACCGATACTGCTACCGGTTGTTCCGACAATGATTGTGTGACCATCAACGTAGAAAATCTCTGCGGCACATTATTTATTCCCAATGCATTTTCTCCAAACGGAGATGGAGAAAACGATACGCTGCAAATTTATATAGGGAATCTTAAATGCATCAAAGAATATCGCCTCGTTATTTTCGACCGATGGGGAGAAAAAGTATTTGAATCCTCCGAACATCAAGCAGATTGGGATGGCACTTACAAAGGCAAGCTGCTTGATACAGCCGTATTTATTTATTATTTGAAAGCAACACTTGCCACCGGAGAAAGAATCAATAAGAAAGGAAATATAAGTTTGATGCGGTAAATACAGCAGGGGGTTCTCTGTATTATGAACTATTGATTTTTCACAATGCTATTTTAGTTGTACATTCGCTCTATGAAATTCCTTCGGAAGAACCCGAAAGGTATTATCCGCAGTAAAATAATGATGAAGCATTTTACACAGCGAATTATTTTAATTACCGGCATTTTTTCAAGCCTGTGCTTTACGGCACAGGCAACGCATATTGTGGGCGGCTATGCATCTTATACCTGCCTTGGAGGCAGCACCTATAGACTTTCTTATACAATTTATGTTGAATGTGGTACTGGCAAAATGGTACCTCCTTCCTGGGACTGGGTAAATTATGAATCTATCAGTAGTTGCGGTCCACCGCTTGCAAACTGGCCGGCTCCGGGAATACTTATTCCTGTGAAAAGCGGGTTTGAATATTCCTCTGTGCTGCTATGTCCTTCTATGGCAAATGATAATACCTGCAATGGAGGAGCAAATGCAAATTTTGCAGTAGTGAAATACGATACAGTTCTTACATTTCCCAATCAATGCAACGACTGGAGATTTTATTTTGGCGGTGGAGGACAATTTGCATGGGACCTTACTAACATAAAAACAGGGGTGAATGTGCCTTACATAGAAACATGGATAGACAATACCAATGGCAACTGCAATAACTCTGTATTGTTTGAAGATCTCCCCCCTGTTCATTATACCTGCGTAAATAATACTTATCATTTTGGAACAGGGGCTTTTGATCCGGACGGGGATTCCCTGGCATATCAGCTTGCTCCAGTTGCTGCTCCGGCAGATTATATTCCACCTTATACAGGAACAGAGCCCATACCGGGAATAACTATTGACTCGCTTACCGGCATATATACATTTACTCCTTCTACAATAGGGAAATATATTGTTGGAGTGTATGTAGATGAATATGACTGTACCACCAAGGCATTGAGGAACAGCACCCTCAAAATGGTTGAAGTGATAGTGCAGGCATGCACAAATATGCCGCCTGACCCAACAACAGGGATAGTTACAAACCTTGCTGCTCCTGCAGTTAAAACAGGTTCTTATTCTATTGAACTTGGCGAAGGAGATTCTTTGATATTTCAGATACCTGTAAGCGATCCTAATGCGGGAGATATAGTTTCATTTTATACCAGTTTTATTCAGCAGTGGTATTTACCCGGATCAACAGTATCCGTTTCCAACACCAATCCGGCTACACTTAAAATAAAATGGAAAGCGCCCTTGGGAAGTGCAGGCACTACTATTTATTTACCTGTTACAGCTACAGATGATGCTTGTCCAAGGCGGGCGCTGACTACTTTTCTTTATACAATTACTATTAAAGATAAAGTGAGTGTTACGCAGGCACAGGCAAACACCACAATATGCAAAGGCGCTTCAACCTCTCTTTCGGCAACAGGAGGAACAAGTTTTACCTGGACAGCATTAGCCGGTGGAGATCCTATAAATGTACCGGCAAACTTTTCCTGCAACCCTTGCGCAAATCCCATTGCTTCTCCAACTGCAACAACTTCTTATGCGGTAACAAGCGATTTAGGCAGCAACAATAAAGATACAGTTGTTATTACCGTTAACAATTTACCCGCAGTAAATGCCGGATCGGATAACACTATTTGCAAGGGAAACAATACTACCTTAAATTCCACAGCAAGTTTAAGCAGCTATTTGTGGACTCCTGCAACAGGTTTAAGCAGTACAACTATTTCGAATCCTGCGGCAAACCCCACGATAACCACTACCTACACACTTACCGCAGCCAATGCCAATGGATGCGTAAATACAGATAATGTTAAGATTACAGTTGATGCGGTTAATGCAGCTGCAAGCGCTGATGCAAATATTTGTCCGGGCGATTCAACGTCTTTGTCCGTTACCGGCACAGGCACTTCCTTTGCATGGATTCCTGCAGCAGGATTGAACAATACAAACATCTCTAATCCTTTGGCAAGTCCTGCTGTAACTACAACTTATACCGTAACTGTTTCCAATGCCAGTGCTTGTTCTGCTGCGGATTCTGTAAAAGTTACAGTGAATGCTGCACCAACTCTATCAGTTACTCCTGTTTCGCCTGCGGCTTTGTGTTCAGGAAATATAATTACACTCACAGCAACCGGAGCTGCAAACTACGTATGGTCTCCTGCAACAAACCTTAGCAGCACAACCGGATCTGTTGTAACAGCAAATCCAACAACAACCATTACATATACGGTAACCGGAACTTCTGCGCTTTCATGCGTAAACACTGCGACTATTAATGTTGCAGTAAATACTGTTCCGACAGTTTCAGTTACGCCTGCCACTCCCACTACCTTGTGTTCAGGAAGTTCAATAACGCTCACGGCAACAGGAGCCACAACTTATACATGGTCTCCTGCAACAGGTCTTAACCCTACGACTGGAACTGATGTAACAGCAAAACCGCTTATATCCACTGCCTACACAGTAACCGGTACCGATATAAACGGTTGTACAGGAAATCAGACAGTAACACTGACTGTAATTGGAGCATCTATAACCCTTACTGCCTCTCCGATTATTATTACACCCGGTGACAGTACACAACTTAATGCGGCAGGAGGCGATATTTACCTGTGGTCTCCTTCAACGGGATTGAACTGTGACACTTGCCCCAATCCAAAAGGATCACCAAATGAAACAACCGATTATTGCGTTACTGTTATCGATATAGTTAACGGTTGTTCCGGCAATGAGTGCATTACCATCACCGTAGATATTCCCTGCGGAACATTATTTATTCCAAACGCCTTTTCTCCCAATGGAGACGGAGAAAACGATACACTGAAGGTGTATATCGAATTTAATTGCATAAAAGATTTTCATCTTGTCATTTTCGACCGTTGGGGAGAAAGAGTATTTGAATCCCTCGACCAGCAAAAAGGATGGGATGGAACTTTTGGAGGAAAGATACTTGACCCGGCAGTGTTCGCCTATTATCTGAACGTAACATTTATAAAAGGGGAAAGTATAAGCAAAAAAGGAAACATTAGTTTGATCCGATAAACAAAAAAAATGGAAAATTAAAACACATAAAGATGAGAACACTATTCAGATTTCTATCTATCATCTTCTTACTATGTTGTTTTAGTTTATCTGCAAAAGCCACACATCTCTCAGGAGCCGAACTTTCTTACCGATGTGTAGGTAGTAATAAATATATTTTTACGGTAAACTTATTCTGCGACTGTCAAACATATGCGGGATTATTATTTCCTTTTTGGTCTATACATCTTACTGACACATGCGGAGATGATTTTGATGTGGATATTTTTGAGCAGGACGCTATGATAAAAGAAATTTCTCAATTATGTCCTGCGGATATTCCATTGAGTCAATGCAAAAATACGGGCAACCCTTATACCGGCATGGTGGTAGTACCTTATATCAGCGATACGGTTACCTTACCCAATCTTTGTCTTTACAATATCAGCTATGTAAATTTTGACAGAAATACAACCGTAAATGTTCCCAAAAGCGCTGGTACAACAATTGCACTTACAGGCATACTCAATACAAATATTAATGCTTGCAATAACTCTCCCACGTTTAATACTCCTTATCCAATTCCTTATGTTTGTTCGGGGCAAGCAATACATTACACGTTTGGCGTAGAAGAACAAGATGGCGATTCCCTCAACTTTGCATTGGTATCCGGAAAAAGTTTTGATACCACAAACCTCGTTTATGGTGTCGGCTACAGCGGAACAAGTCCAATGCCGGGTATTACAATAAATCAATTCACCGGGCAATTATCGGTTACCCCTTCGACAACACAAGGCAACTACATCGTTGTTGTGGAAATATCAGAGTATGACCGAACAACAGGTTTGCTGAAGGGTACAATAATGCGAGATTTTGAGTTTGTTGTTAAAGCGTGCACCAACACTATTCCTGACGGAGGACAGATAACTAATCTTACCGGCAATGCAACTTATGCTGGGCCGTTTACACTAAATTTATGCGAAGGAGATTCCTTTCGTTTTGATGCTGTGTTCACAGATGCAGATGCCATTGATTCATTGTCCTTGATATCAAATATTCAAAGTGTTTTACCTGATGCAACTGTATCCATTGCTTCAGGAGTTGGGAATTCACTTATAGCAACTATTTCGTGGACAGCACCCATTGGTAGCTCTTTAGAAAATAATTCTTTTTCTATTACAGTACTGGACAATGCTTGTCCGGTTCCTGGCTTTCAAACCTTCGGCTACAATATCCTACTTAAAGGAGGAACAAATGCCGGTGCCGACATTATTATTTGCGGATCAGACAGCGCTCATTTATCGGCAAGCGGAGGAAATATACTTGTTTGGAAAACTATATCAGGAGATATGTCTGCTGTTTTATCCTGCGACACCTGCCCTAATCCTTCGGTAAAACCATCTGTGACCACCACTTTTGAAGTTACCAGCAACTTAAGTGCTTCCTGCAAGAATAAAGATACGGTTACTGTGGTTGTAGTGAATAACCCAATCATTGTTTCAGCAGGAAATGATACAAATGTTTGTAAAGGTTCAAGCATAACACTCAATGCTGCAGGAGGTGGGGGTGGTTCTATTTATACATGGCTGCCGGCAACGGGATTAAGCAATCCAACAATCAGAAATCCTATCGCAAGTCCTACCGTTAATACAACGTATTCGGTCACAGTAAATACGGGCACTTGCGGAACCGGAACGGACAGTATAAAAATTATTGTCAATAATAGTCCGGTACTGACTACTGCACAAACCAATGTATCCTGCAACGGAGGAACCAACGGAACGGCTTCCGTAACTGCAACAGGAGGAACAGGTACCTATACCTATTCATGGAATACAACACCTGTCAAAACAACTTCAAGCATTACTGATGTGGCAGCAGGAACCTATACAATCTCTGTTACAGATAAAGCATCCTGCACAAAAACAAATTCAGTTACTATTGCAGAACCTGCACCGCTTTCTCTGACTGTAACCAGTACAGATGCAAATTGCAATAATATTTATGGAAATGCTGCTGCTGCTTTAACAGGGGGAACAAATCCATACACCTATTTATGGAACACCACACCTGTTCAAACAACATCAAGCGCCTCAGGTCTTACAGCAGGAACATACAGTGTTGCTGTAACGGATGCCAACGGATGCGATGCTTCTTCAAGTACCAACAATGTAATAATATCATCTGTTCAATTTGCTGCTGCATCTTTTGTACCTTCTCCGGTGGAGGGAGACACCCCTCTTGATGTTGTATTTACAAACACCAGCACCGGAGCAATATCCTACCAATGGAACTTTGGCGATGGAACAACTTCCACCTCCCCTGCCCCCACCAACACGTATACACAACCCGGAACATATCAGGTAAGTTTGATTGCAACAAGTTCAACGGGCTGCACAGATACAATGGTTTACGATTTTATCAAAGTCAACAACCTATCTTCCTTATGGGTTCCTAATGTATTTACACCCAATGCCGATAAAACAAATGATGTATTCAAACTTACCATAAAGAACATTGTTTCCATCAATGTGATTATTTACAATCGGTGGGGAAACAAGATTTATGAATGGACGGATTTGGCAGGCAATTGGGACGGACATATTTCCAGTGGAGAAAAAGCTTCGGACGGAGTTTACTTCTACGTTATAAATGCAATTGGGACTGATGATGTTTCGTACGAAAAAAAAGGAACAGTAACTTTGTTACGATAAATTCAGCATTCGTATTCATTCCGGATACATCCGTATCCGTTTTGACTAAGTTTATTGAAATCATTAATAATTTATTAAAGATACAAATTGTAAATTTGTAATGCGAAAAAACTATAACGACACATCCTTCTGAAATGGGATTCTTCGCAATGATATCAAAGAATGATAATTTCAAGTAAAGACTGTGACCAATGAACGCTAAAGCTGCTTTCGTCATCATCCCTCGCATATCTGGCCTTCTCTCCGTGTTAAACTTAATCCCGATAAAAACAAGAACGAAAGCGCACAAGGAGTACAGCCAAAGTCCAAAAAGTATATTCGCAATTTTTTTGTCTTGTTTACTTTTTAATATCCAATTGCTCATTGTTGGCTCCGCTCAGGGAACATGGATTCAGAAAGCTAATTTTGGCGGAGCAGCAAGGCATCATCCTGCCAGTTTTTCCATAGGAACAAAAGGATATATAGGAACAGGAGATATAACAGGAGGCGTCCTCCAAAAGGATGTCTGGGAATGGGATCAGGCAACTGATACATGGAAACAAATTGCTGATTTTGGCGGAACTGCAAGAAACTTTGCTGTTGGTTTTTCCATAGGAGCAAAAGGATATATAGGGACGGGACAAAGTGGCATCAGTTATAAACAGGATTTTTGGGAATGGGATCAGGCAACTAATATCTGGACTCAAAGAGCCAACTTTGGAGGAACAGCAAGATCGGGTGCTGCTTGCTTTTCCATAGGAACAAAAGGATATTTAGGAACGGGAGAAGATGCCAACGGTAACACAAAGGATTTCTGGGAATGGGATCAGGCAACTGATGTGTGGACAAAGAAAGCCGACTTTGGAGGAGGCATAAGAAGGGGTGCCGTGGGATTCTCTATAGGAAATAAGGGCTACATAGGAACAGGAGCTGTGGGCAAATCTGCTCCTTTAACAAAAGATTTTTGGGAATGGGATCAGGTAAGCGATGTTTGGACACAGAAAGCTGACTATGGTGGAGTGCCGGTATATTTTGCTTCCGGTTTTTCCATTTGCACTAAGGGATACATAGGAATAGGATTTGCTAGCACCGGTTACAAGCAGGATTTTTGGGAGTGGAATCAGGCAACCGATATTTGGACTCAGCAAGCCAACTTTGGCGGAACAGCAAGATCCTGTTCCGGATATTTTTCCATCGGCACCTATCTTTATATCGGAACAGGGCATCAGTATACTATTGATTTCTGGGAGTGGGGTGCAGTTTGTTCTCAGGTTACTTCTCAAAATATTTTATGCAATGCCCAATGCACAGGCACAAGCACAGTTACTACAACAGGAGGCACCGCACCCTATACTTATTCATGGAACTCTTCACCCGTACAAACCACTCAAACCGCCATCGGACTATGCGCAGGAAATTATACCGTGACTGTAACCGATGCCCTCACCAGTTCAACTTCATCTGTGTTTACCATCACTCAGCCCATCACGCCTCTGACAAATACCATCACGGCAACCAATATACCCTGTGACTCAATCTGCAACGGAACTGCCGAAGTAGGAGCAGTGGGAGGCAGCCCGCCCTACGCTTATATCTGGACACCAAGCGGAGGAATTAATGCGAAAGCCATTGACCTTTGCGCAAACAGCTACTCGGTTATCATTACTGATATCAACGGATGTTCCAAAACAGATACGGCAACAGTAATTCAGATTCTAAAACCTATTGCCACTGCTACAGCAAATCCTGTAAACATTACATTTGGTGACAGTACAATGCTTGTTGCTGATGGAGGAGCAACCTATCAATGGTTTCCATCAACAGGATTAAGCGATCCCACTCTTTCAAATCCTGTGGCATCTCCGATTCAAACCACCACGTACTGCGTTACAGTTACCGATGCTATTACCGGTTGTTCCGACAACGATTGCATTACCATCCACGTAGAAAATCTCTGCGGAATATTATTTATTCCAAATGCATTTTCTCCAAACGGAGATGGAGAAAACGACACGCTAAAAGTTTACATAGGCAATCTCAGCTGCATCAAAGAATATCGTCTCGTTATTTTTAACCGCTGGGGAGAAAAAGTTTTTGAATCCTATGATCCAAAAACAGGATGGGATGGCACTCTCAGAGATAAGGGGCTGGATCCCGCAGTGTTTGTTTATTACCTGAAAGTAACGCTTGCCACCGGAGAAAAAATAAACAAAAAAGGGAATATTAGTTTGGTACGATAAACTCAGTCAAACATGTTTTTAAGATGGATATTAATTGCAGCTGTCATGTCCCTTTTTGAAAAGGGTTGGCTTGAGGCGTATGCACAGTGCACGCCAACAAGTTACTTATCGGCAACATTCACTGAAAACCAAGATACCGGATGCGCGCCTCTAACAGTTTCTTTCAATGCCACTGTTACTCCCTTAGTTGCTGCTGAAATGTTGGTAGATACATTTGATATATTATCCTTTAAATCTCCTTATCAACATATTACTGCTCCCTTAGTTTGCGGGCAACGTTACCGATTAAGAATTTCCGGCACCTATTCTGTATGGATTAATATTTATAATGTTTTAGATGCTGCTTACCGTTACTATGCCCCCACTGGAAAATTTAAAAATAATGTACTACCTCCATATGATATAAGACCTGATAATGATTCACAAGATTTAGTAAACCACACTTACGATTATTGTATTGTAGGAAGGGGATGCCCTTTAGAGGTTACATTTACAGATCAGGTATTCCCATTTCCGGCTTTATTTCCAGGTAATAACTGGGCATTATATCCGTATCCGGATAACTCAGGTGCTTTGCATTATGGCTTATATGAGGAGCCAATTAATTTTAATTATTCATGGAACTTTGGTGATGCGGCTTCCGGTATACTAAACACGTCTGCTCAAAAAAATCCAACACACATTTTTACCACCCCTGGTACCTATACGGTACAACTAAATATTATAAATGATACTTGCATCAAGGATACATCTCTATGTTCCTATTCGGTTACAAAAACAATTACGGTGCTTTCTAATGTTAACATAAACGGCATAACAACAATTTGTTCCGGAGACAGTACAACTTTAACAGCAAGCGGAGGAACGAACTATTTATGGAATACAGGACAAACAACAACATCAATAAGGGTAAATCCGGCAACAGACACTTTTTATTCCATTATTGTTTCTGATAACCCATGTACTAACAAGGATACTCTGTCCGTAACCGTGCATGCTTTACCAACAGTCAGCGCAAGTTCCAACATCATCGCTATCGGTGACAGCACGCATCTTACTGCAAGCGGAGGCACATTGTATCAATGGTCTCCTTCCATCGGATTGAGTTGCAGCACTTGCGCTGATCCAATAGGAGCACCGGATCAAACTACCGATTACTGTGTTACTGTTACCGATACCATTTCCGGTTGTTCCGACAACGATTGCATTACCATCCATGTAGAAAATATCTGCGGAACATTGTTTATACCCAACGCCTTTTCTCCAAACGGAGATGGAGAAAATGATACATTGAAAATCTACATAGGGAATTCTGGCTGCATCCAAGAATATCGTCTCGTTATTTTCGACCGATGGGGAGAAAAAGTATTTGAATCCCATGATCCAAAAACAGGATGGGATGGCACTCTCAGAGGAAAGGGGCTGGATCCCGCAGTGTTTGTTTATTATCTGAAAGCAACGCTTGAAACCGGAGAAAAAATAAACAAGAAGGGGAACATTAGTTTGATACGATAAAATAATCTAGTATTTTCCTCTGCATGCTTTGTGTGTATTGCACTTTTTATACGGTGTAATCTATTACCGTATGGTGTTATTCTGTATCAAAAAAAATTTTGTGCAATTCCATTTTAGTCGTACATTTGTCATGCTTATTCTTCGGAGAAAAAGAAGTGTGTGATAGCTATTTTATTATGTTTACGTCATGCATCCTTTTGAATGAATAATGCATCTTATAAAGAAATATAAAATCATCCTAATAAAAACAATAAAATCAAAAATCGCTATATGAAAAAAACTACAAAAAGAAACCGCATCATCACGCTTGCCGTTTGCACCATTATCTCCCTTCCTTTGGGCTGGTCTTCTGCTCAATCCATGAATAAAAATATTCAGGAAAAAGGACTGTCTGCCATCAGCAGCCCTGCACAACATGTACTCGGGAGCATGAATACACACGCTTCCGTAAATCAGGCAAACAGCGTTACCTATCTTCTCATTGCAACTGGAGGCTACACGTATTCGAGCGGATGGGGAAAAGCCATTGACTCTACCACGTATACCTACAATACAAATAGCACCATAGCAACAAAAACAGATATAGCATGGTCAGCAACTTATGGCATTTGGTATACTAAATACAAACATATCTACACCTACGATGCGAATAAAAACATGCTGACAGATCAAGAAAAATTTGCAAATGCCTTGGTGGATACTATGAAATTTACTTATACCTACGATGTGAATAATAATAAAACATCCGAATTAGGCCAGTCATGGACATCCTCCACTAGTCAATGGAAAAATCAATATAAATATACTAATACCTATGATGTGAATAATAACATAACATCGCAGGTACATCAAACATGGAATGGTAGTGCCTGGGTAACTATCAGCAGATATACTTACACCTACGATGTAAATAAAAACCTAACCTTACAGAAGTATCAAACCGGTAATGGCAGTACATGGACAGATGCTGAGCAATATGCCTTTACTTACGATGGGAATAATAACCTGATAACCGATACTGATCAATCATGGGATAGCAATACCAGTACATGGGTGAATTATGGAAAATATACATATACCTACGATGGGAGTAATAACCAAACTTCAGTGATAGTGCAATCCGGGAACGGAAGCCCATGGGTGAATGATATGGAAGAAACGTATGCCTACGATGTGAATAAGAACATGACAGCAAGCATTCTTCTAACCTGGAGTGGCAGCGCATGGGTGAATAGCTACAAAACAATATATTATTACACAACAGCTGCCGGCATCAAGGAAACAGCACCAAGTACTGAGCAATTCTCTTTATATCCCAATCCCGTTGTGAACGAATTAAATATTGTACCTACAAAACAAACCGCCTCTTCATCTGCAAAAAATAAAATTGAAATCATGAATGTGCTTGGACAAAGCATGTATAATGCTGCCTTTAATGAAAAGAGCGTGGTGGATATGAAAAGTTTCCCAAGCGGAATTTATTTTGTAAGATTTTCTTCTGATAATGCAATCATAACAACCAAGCGGGTTGTAAAGGAATAAGAAAGAAGGAAGCCCCACCCCGACCCTCCTCGTTAGGGAGGGAGAAAGCATTGCAAGTCCTCCCTAATGGGGAGGATTTAGGTGGGGCTTTTAAACTTATCTCTATGAAACCACTCACCAAACTTCTGCCTCTGCTGTTGCTACTACAACTGCTGTTGGTTGCTGCCCATTCTTTTTCCCAAGGCACATGGACAGCAAAAGCAAATTTCGGAGGTGTTGCAAGAGTCTCGGCTGCAGGATTTGCTATTGGAGATACCGTATATATTGGCACCGGCAACACGAATGCTACCTATGTTCAGGATTTTTGGCGTTATAACCCTGCAACCGATACATGGACACAGCGGGCTGACTTTCCGGGAGCAGCTCGTGGTATGGATGTGGGTTTTAACATAGGAAACTATGGATACATTGGAATGGGTAGAAATGGAGGATATCCTAATGATCTGTGGAGATACGATCCGGCAATAAATACATGGACAGCTATGACTCCTAACTCTACTGCTTCGATGCGTGGAGCCGTTGCCTTTGTAATAAATAATAAAGCGTATGTAGGAGTGACCGGAACATCTTATGGTCAGCTTTGGGAATACGATCCTGCTGTTGGCGCAGGAGGAACATGGACACGCATGACCGATCATCCATTTGGTACAGCTATATATGGATTTGCTGCCGGATTTGCCATAGGAAATAAAGGATATGTAGGTACGGGAAATACACCGAATAATAACTCTTCTTTCTTTAACGATTTTTATGAGTACGACCCTGCCGTAGGCGTAGGAGGTAGATGGACAAGAAAAATGGATTATGCAAATGGCGGAGCCACCAGTTGGAGAGCCCAAGCAATAGGATTTGCAATAAACGGAAAAGGATATATAGGTGCCGGAGAATTTGGCGGTACAAATTATTCTGATTTCTGGGAATACGATCCCAATGATGTAAGCAATGGTCTTGATGTAAATGGTAATCCTATGGGTAATTGGAACAACTGTGTTGCTGATCTGCTTCCTGCAAGAACCGGTGCAGTAGCTGTAGCTACCTCCAATACCGCTTATGTAGGAACCGGAGGTCCCTATGGCTGCAGTTGGTTGGCATGCGGTAAACTTGCAGACTTCTGGAAATTCACTCCCGGCTCCTGCGGTGGTATATCTGCTTTAGCAACACCTACCAGTATCAAATGCAATGGAACTTGCACAGGCACCGCAACAGTTACAGTTACAGGCGGTACTGCACCTTTTACTTATTCATGGTCGCCCAGCGGAGGAAATTCTTCGGTTGCCACAGGGCTTTGTGCAATCACGTATACTGTATTGGTTACAGATGCAACAAGCGCTACTGCTAATTCTATTATAACAGTTTCTGCACCCACAGTTTTAGCTACTCCCTCTGTTACTAGTTCTCCATCCAGCTGCGGAAACCCGGGCTCGGCAACAATTACTTCTATGTCGGGAGGAACACCTGCCTATACTTATCTTTGGAGTAACTCCCAAACATCTACAACTGCTACAAATCTTGCAGCAGGAAATTATACGGTAACAGTAACTGATAATAACCAGTGCACAAAAAGCAACACGGTAACCGTTGCTTCTACCGGAAGTGTTACGGCAACTGCGCCACCTACTACTATATGTTCCGGTCAAACAGCAACGCTCACTGCATCGGGCGGAGCAACTTATTTATGGAGCACGACAAGCTCGGCAACAACCAGTGCTATCACTGTTAATCCTACTGTCACCACTACCTATACAGTTACTGTTTCAAGCGGTGGATGTTCGGATAAAGCATATCCAACGGTAACGGTAAATCAAGTTCCGAAAATTACTGCTGCACCCGGATCCACACTTTGTATAGGAAAAATTGCAACACTTACTGCATCCAATGGCAGCGGAACTTATTCCTGGAGCAATTCGGCCACTACTCCCTCTATCACTGCCAATGCCAATGCCACCTATACGGTTACATCCAATGGCTGTACAGATAATATTACCCTTGCATTTTTACCTCAACCGGTTGCCAGTGCCCCAAGCAAAACCATTTGTTCGGGAGAAAACGCAACACTCACTGCCGCAGCAGGTGGAGCAAACTATTTATGGAGCACGGCAAGTTCGGCAACAACTGCATCTATTGTTGTATCTCCTACTGTCACTACCAGCTATACAGTTACTGTTTCCAGCGGTTCTTGTTCGGATAAAGCATATCCAACGGTAACGGTAAACCCATCACCTAAAATACAAGCTTTACCTGGCGCAACACTATGTATTGGCGAAACTGTAACACTTAACGCTTCGGGTGGAGGCCCTTATACCTGGAGCACAGGAAGTAATGCCACTTCTATTTCTACTAATGTTTCTGCCACGTATTCGGTTACATCAAAGGGGTGTACGGATAGTATTAAAGTTGCCTTTTTAAATCCTCCAATTGCTAATGCAGTAAGCGCAACCGTCTGCTCGGGAGGAAATGCAATACTTACCGCTACAGGAGGGCTGAATTATTTATGGAACACGGGAGCCACTGCAACTGCTACCGCTATTACTGTCCCTGCCTCCATTACCGTCACTCCCTTAACCACCACCACTTATACCGTTACTGCTTTTATAGGCACCTGTTCAAATACTACAACGGCAACTGTTTCTGTAAATCAAAATCCTGTTGCCGCTATACAGAGCTACACAACAAGCACCGTAGGAAGCAACACCACGCTTGTGGCATCTGCTACCACTCCATCGGGAGGAGGAGTAACCTATTTGTGGACACATAACAACGCAACCACTGATTCAGTTACAGTGAACCCTGCCATCACAACAAAATATTGTGTAACGACTACAGATAGTGCAACCGGCTGTTCAGTCAATGCATGTGAGGTAGTAGTGGGCGGCTGCTCCAATACCGGAGAGTTATTTTTGCCCGATGCCTTTTCTCCCAATTATGACGGAGAGAATGATACGCTGCGTATCTATTACGGAAATTACCTTTGCATTAAAAGCTTTCATATTGCAATTTACGACCGCTGGGGCGAAATAATTTTTCAATCAACCGAGCCGACTTTTAAATGGGAAGGCACTCAAAGAGGCAAGTGGCTCGATCCCGCTGTGTTTGCTTATTATCTGAATTTAACATTTATAGATGGAACTACCATTGACAGAAAAGGGAATATCAGTTTGATGAAATAGAAGGAGAAGAGAAGAAAAGAGTGAAATAAACAAAAAAAAACAACTCAAATAAGCAAAAATGGCAGAGATTAGTGATAAATCGGTAAATTTGACTGGCGGCTCCCAACATGACCGGAGTGGCTCCCAACATGGGCGATTAGCTTATAAAACCTTGTTATACTATGAACGGGATAAATTGTGACATTTCTTTCAGCCCCGTTAGGGGCAAAATATGGGTAGAAAACACCAACCCAATACACCACAAGTCCCGTGGGGACGTAATATATTTCGTGCCTACGGCATTTTTTTATGTTGAATCAAAGTGTACTAATTTATCCCGTTTCCAGTATAGCGCAATAATGTCATTAAGAAGCTAAGTGATACGACCAGAAACAATGAAACAATTAGCCATTCACTATGCAATATGCACTCAGCAGCGTTACTTACTGCAATACCTTACAAGGTATTGTACTCAGGAGCATTACTTACTGCAAGCCGTTATAACAACTTGCACCAAAGCGTCTTACTTACTGCAAGCCGTTACAACAACTTGCACCAAAGCGTCTTACTTACTGCAAGCCGTTACAACAACTTGCACCAAAGCGTCTTACTTACTGCAAGTCGTTACAACGAATTGCACCCAATCGCGTTTTTTCGTTCAAGACTTAAACATAGGACTTACGCAAAGAAATACAATAGAACGCAGATGACACAGATTATTATGATTCCCGCTGATTTAATCCGCGACTATCTGCTTAATCTGCGTCATCAGCGTTCCATTACGTAAGTCCTAAGAAAAATAACTTCAATAACACTCGCAAATATGAAAAACATAATCCTCACCTTTTTTATTTTCTCTCTAACAGTTTCTTTGTTTGCTCAGAAAACTCCTGTTGATGCAGGCAATGACACCACTGTTTCTCTTTGCCCTCCGGGATGTGCTAATCTGAAAGCCGCGGTGGTGCCCGGTAATTCATCTTCAGATTATACAATTGATTCCATTCCTTATGCACCGGAAGCTTATAATGCTGGTACATCCATTAACTTTTCAAACGCAAATACTGTTTCTTCTGCTAACCCGATTGGTTTCACTTTCTGCTTTTTTGGAGAACCTTACACTAATTTTTATATTGGTTCAAATGGATGGATAGGATTTAGTCCGAATCAAACCGCTTATCCAACCAGTATGTTTTCAAATCCTCCTCCTATTCCTGATACCGATTCAACCAAAGTGCCGAGAAATGCAATTTTTTGGCTATGGTCAAACCTATCCATATATGGGTATCCGGGAGTAAATGTATATTATCAAATGTATGGAACACCTCCAAATAGAAAGATGGTTGTGTCATTTTATGAAACAGCTCCTCACTGTTTAACGGCACATGTAGGTCCTTTACTTTCAGGACAAATAATCATTTATGAAACTACCAATATCATTGAATTATTCACTGACAATATAAGTACTTTATGTAAGCCAGGTACTCCAAGAGAAGTCAGCGTGCAGGGTTTGTTAAATAAATATGGAACAAAAGCAGTAGTGGATCCTAGCAGAAATGCAACAAATTGGGCAGCTCTTAATGATGGTGTCAGGTATACTCCCATCGGAGGTACCGCTTCTTATACTCTCAACTGGTTTAAAACCGATACAACAAGCGCCAATAAACTTTTTACGGATATAGATACTTCCTTAGCGCATCCGGTTTGCCCCTCAACAACTACTTCCTACATCTCACAGCTTATTTCAAATTCTTGTCCTATAGATACTTTCTATGACACCGTGGTTGTGAATACCAGCGGAGGCGCATTTCCTCATACCTTATCGCAATCTCAGCCCGGTTGCGGACAGGCAAACGGAAAGGTGAAAATAACCCTTACGGGCGGCACTCCTAATTTTGGTTATGTATGGAAAGATGCATTAGGCAATGTGATACGTTCTAACCCCGGCACTGTAAACACAACAGATTCCATCATCAATTTAGCAGCAGGCAAATATTATATCACCGCCACCGAATCCGGAGGATGTATAGCAAAGGACAGTGTTACACTTATTAGTCCAAGCACCCCAACACCCACTATTACGGGTGGTCCCCTTGCTTTCTGCCAGGGAAGCAGTATCACGCTGGATGCAGGAAGCGGATACGCATCGTATGCATGGTTGCCCGGCAATCAAACTTCACAAACCATTACAGTAACCACATCGGGTACATTCAGCGTAACCGTAACCAATGCCAGCGGATGCACCGGCAGCGATTCAGCGGTTACTTCTGTGGGAAGTGTTACAGCAACTGTAACTCCATCCGCTCCCATATGCTCCGGTCAAACTGCTACGCTCACTGCCACTGGTGGAACAAGTTATACATGGATCAATTTAAGTACAAACAATTCAATAATAAATGTTTCACCGGCTTCTACTACAACCTATTCGGTAATTGTTACCAACGGTTCTTGTTCCGATACCGGGTATTCAACGGTAACGGTAAAGCCATTGCCTGTGATTACTGCTTCACCGGGTGCAACACTTTGTGTAGGAGATGTTGCAACGCTTACTGCCTCTAGTGGAAATGGGGCTTATTCTTGGAGCAATTCAGCCAATACTCCTTCCATTACTGCTAATGCTAATGCC
>JACRAL010000066.1 GCA_016213435.1 Bacteroidota bacterium | reverse complement strand
CAATACGTGGATCTTCAATGCTTTTAAAGTAGTTGTTGATTTGCATTTTTCTGCCAATCAACAAAACTATTAACCACACACAAACACATCCTGCATATTTCAATGAACTATAGACTGTTAATTTAATGCGTAAAACCTGCATGTCATGTATCTCTCAGCGAAATAATTTTAAATTTGCTCGCTATTTTTACTTTTGTCCCGATCGCTATAGGGATTTCATTTTAAAATTTTTTGACTTACTTCTATGTTTGAAAATTTATCCGATAAAATAGACCGTGCCTTCAAGATACTGAAAGGTCAGGGAAAGATCACGGAAGTGAATGTGAGCGAAACGCTCAAAGAGATCCGCAAAGCATTGCTGGATGCGGACGTGAATTTTAAAGTGGCGAAAACTTTTACAGACAATGTAAAAGAAAAAGCGCTGGGACAAAATGTACTCACCAGTATTTCCCCCGGGCAATTAATGACCAAGATCACCCGCGATGAACTTGCTGAACTGATGGGAGGCAAGAACGCGGAACTGAAGATGACGGGCAATCCCACTGTGATTTTGATGAGTGGATTACAAGGTTCCGGTAAAACAACTTTTTCCGGTAAGCTTGCCAATTTTCTGAAAACAAAACGAGGAAAAAATCCTTTACTGGTTGCTTGCGATATTTATCGCCCTGCTGCTATTGATCAATTAGCTGTGCTTGGCGAACAAATTGGTGTTGCGGTTTTTTCTGAACGTACATTCCTCCCATCTCCTGTGGGAGAGGGGCAGGGGGTGAGGTCAACTGCTGTTGAGATTGCAAAGCGCGGAGTTCAATTTGCAAAAGACAATAATCACACCGTTGTCATTATAGATACTGCCGGGCGTTTGGCGATCGATGAGCAAATGATGAATGAAATTGCAGCGGTGAAGAAAGCAGTTTCTCCCGATGAAATATTATTTGTGGTGGATGCCATGACCGGACAAGATGCGGTGAACACAGCAAAAGCGTTCAATGATAAATTAGATTTCGGTGGAGTAGTGCTGACAAAATTGGATGGAGATACGCGAGGTGGTGCGGCTCTTTCCATTAAGAGCGTTGTGAATAAACCGATCAAGTTTGTTGGAACAGGCGAGAAGATGGATGCGATCGATGTATTCCATCCCGATCGTATGGCGGACCGCATTTTAGGAATGGGCGATGTGGTTACACTGGTTGAAAGAGCACAAGAGCAATTCAGCGAGGAGGAATCAAAAAAACTGCAGAAGAAAATTGCCAAGAATGTATTTGACTTTGATGATTTCCTCGGCCAGCTTCAGCAGATAAAAAAGATGGGAAACATGAAAGACCTGATAGGGATGATTCCCGGAGTTGGAAAGGCGGTAAAAGATATAGACATAAATGAAAAAGCATTTGTCGGAATTGAAGCAATCATTCATTCCATGACTCCCTCCGAGAGAAAGAATCCTGACCTGATGAATGGCAGCCGCAGGCAGCGTATTGCAAAAGGAAGCGGAACAAATATTCAGGAAGTAAATAAGCTGATGAAGCAATTTGAAGACATGCGCAAAATGATGCGTATGATGGGCAACAAAGATCAAATGGCGAAGCTGATGAAGAATATGCCGAAGCCAAGCAGATAAATTAGTAAGTCAAAAGCAATAAATTATGATAATTATAGACGGAAAAAAAGTATCAGAAGAAATTCAGAGCGAGATCGCTTTGGAAGTGCAGAAACTGAAAGCTGCCGGAAAGAAAATCCCTCACCTTGCTGCCATTCTTGTGGGCAACGATGGTGCGAGCGAAACCTATGTGGGCGGAAAAGTGAAAGCCTGCGAGAAAGTGGGATTTGCTTCCACGCTTGTCCGCATGTCGGCAACAGCAACTGAAAAAGAACTGCTTGATAAAATTGCAGAACTGAATAACGATAAAGACATTGACGGATTTATTGTTCAGCTTCCTTTGCCAAAGCATATCAACGAACAAAAAGTAACCGAAGCCATTGATCCTAAAAAAGATGTGGATGGTTTTCATCCTGCCAATGTGGGAAGAATGGCGCTGAACCTGCCGACTTATCTTCCTGCAACTCCTTACGGAATCATTCAGCTTTTGGAGCGATACAAAATAGAAACTGCCGGAAAAAATTGCGTGGTGATCGGCAGAAGCCATATCGTTGGTTTGCCTATGAGTATTTTAATGGTGCGAAATTCCAATCCCGGAAATTGCACGGTTACCATCACGCACAGCAAAACAAAAAACTTGAAAGAACTTTGCCTGCAAGCCGACATTATTGTTGCCGCGCTTGGGAAAGCAGAATTTCTGACGGCAGATTATGTAAAACAAGGAGCTGTAATTATTGATGTTGGTATCACGCGCGTGAAATCCGACAAAACAAAAACCGGCTGGAAACTTTTGGGCGATGTGAAATACGATGAAGTGGCTCCAAAATGTTCTTTCATTACTCCCGTGCCCGGTGGAGTAGGACCGATGACGATCACTTCTTTAATGATGAATACGTTGAAGGCGTGTAGGAGAGAGGTTTATTAAATCAGAAAGGATTTCTTATTCGAATGCTATCTTTTCTTAGTAAAACTATTTTGCCATTTCTTAAAATCTGATGAGTTGAAACGATGGAATCAAAAGTGAAAGTTTCATTTTTTTTCGAAATCGTATCGACAACATAAACCGATTTTATAAAATAAGTTTTAATACAGGAATCGTTAAGAAATACAGAATGTTTTTCATGTGAATAAATTCTCGGAATGCACGAATCACAGGATGAAGAATCATGTCCACCTTGTGGTCCTCCAGCTAAGTTTATCCATGAGATCATTTCTGCATTTTTATTTAAACAGATTAATGTATAAGCGCCATAGTCATCAGAACTTCCTTCAATTACAATTGGTGAGATATCTCCAATATGGTTTTGAAAAGAAAGAAGTTTTCCCCCGTAATACATTTCTGAGAGGGTTATTCCTTCATCATTATAGTCCCATCTTTTCCTTTGTCTCATTGTGAGAGTATCTGGAAAGTGATTCTGGATTTGATTTATTTGGGAATCATTTTTGTAGCCAAAAAACTTTGCATTCCAATATTTGAATTGAGATTTCTTAGGCATGAATGAAGAAGCAGAATTAGAAGAGGAAGTAGTAGTTTTATTTTCTTCAGATTGATTCCCGCTGCATCCGAAAATGAAAAGCAGAAAAAATACTTGTATAAATAGTTTCATGGTGCAAAGGTAAACAAACTATTTCTGTATTTTTACCAATACTATGCCTTTGGCTGTTAACCTTAAACCTGAAACTTTAGATTTGAAACTGGAAAAACTTCCTCTGATGGAAGAATTCTATACCATTCAGGGAGAGGGATTCCATTCCGGTAAACCCGCCTATTTTATCCGCATAGGAGGATGCGATGTGGGCTGCCATTGGTGCGATGTGAAAGAAAGTTGGGATGCAAGCATTCATCCGCTTACTGAAACAGATAAAATTATTGAGAACGCAGCAAAGTTTCCTGCCAAAGCGGTGGTTGTGACAGGTGGCGAGCCATGCATTTCTGATCTTACATATCTTACAAAAGAACTCAAAAAAAAAGGCATTCAAACATTTTTGGAAACTTCGGGTGCTTATAAAATTACCGGTGAATGGGATTGGATTTGTCTCTCTCCCAAAAAAACAATGCCGGCATTGGAAGAAAATTTTATCAAAGCAAATGAATTGAAAGTTATTGTGCATAATAAAGATGATTTCCGTTGGGCAGAGCAGAATGCTGCATTTCTCCCCTCTCCTCTGGGAGAGGGGCAGGGGGTGAGGTTCCTTCAGCCCGAATGGAGCAAACGCAACACAATGCTTCCTTTGATTGTTGATTATGTTATGCAAAATTCACAATGGAGAATTTCTTTGCAAACGCATAAATATATTGGGATTCCTTAGGGAACAGTTATTGATTATTTGTTCGTATGAATAAAATTTTAAAAATACTTTTTGTATTTGTCATCTGCCATCTGCCATCTTACATTTGCCATGCGCAGCAGAACTATTCTTCAAAAAACAAAAAAGCCATTAAGCATTACGAAGAAGCTGTTCAGTTTGCTAATAGTCGTGATGGAGAAAACGCCAAGAAGTCTTTGCTTGTAGCAATTGAAAAAGATAATATGTTCATTGAGGCGCACATGATGCTTTCATATATTTATGGTGATTTGAAACAGCCGGAGAAAGCGGTGGAGGAAATGAAAAAGGCAATAGAGATAAGTCCGGGTTTTTCTTCGATGAATTATTATTCGCTTGCAAAATTTCAAATTGCTACGGGCAATTATAAGGATGCAAAACAAAACTTGCTCAGGTTTTTGAAAAACCCTTCGGAAAACAAAGAGATAAATGCAAAAGCAGAACAATGGAGCGCCAATTGTGATTTTGCGATTCCGGCAATTGAAAATCCGGTTCCTTTCAAGCCGGTAAACGCTGGTACAGGACTTAATTCGCAATACGATGAATATTTTCCCTGCATGACTGCGGATGAGCAAACATTTTTATTCACCCGTAATCTGCCTTCCAAGAGTAGTCCTTATGGTTGGCAGGAAGATTTTTATGTGAGCGATAAAATTGATGGCAAGTGGGGAACTGCTTACAGTATTGGTCCGAAAATAAATACAGAGCGCAACGAAGGCGCACCTTCGCTTTCTGCCGATGGGAATATGTTATTTTTTGTTGTCTCGGAAGAAATGTATGATAACGCAAATGGTCACGATTACGGATTGGGACGAAAAGGATATGGAAGCTGCGATATTTTTTGTTCGGTCAAAGAAGGGAACGACTGGAGCAAGCCAAGAAATGCAGGATCCGGAGTGAATACGTATCATTGGGAAACACAGCCGAGTTTTTCATCCGATGGAAAAACATTGTATTTCATTCGCGGGAAAAGAGAAGCCAGCTCAATGGAAATTCGCAATCCGGATATTTATATGGCTGTGATGGGAGAGAACGGGCAATTCGGTAAAGCGATTCCCTTGAGTGGTGTGATCAATACAAAAGGAAATGAACAGTCGGTATTCATTCATCCTGATAATCAGACATTGTATTTTTCTTCCGATGGACATCCGGGAATGGGAGGGCTTGATATTTTTATGTCGCGCAGGCAGCCGAATGGTGAATGGGGCGAGTCGGTGAATCTGGGTTATCCGATAAATACTTTCAGTGATGAAAATAGTTTGCTTGTGTCGCGCGATGGAAAGATTGCTTATTTTGCTTCTGACCGCACGGGAGGATACGGAGGACTTGACATTTATACTTTTGATCTGTACGAAGCCGCTCAGCCAGGGAAAACCATTTTTGTGAAAGGAAAAGTTTTCGATGCGGTAACTAAGCTTCCGCTGGATGCAGATATTGATGTGGTGGATCTGCAAACGGGAAATTCTGTTGTAAAATGGCTTTCAAATAAAACAAACGGAGAATTTTTTATCTGTCTTCCGGTGAATAAGAATTATGCTTTCAACACTTCCAAAACAGCTTATTTGTTTTATTCAGAAAATTTTGTGCTGAATGAAAGTAAGGATTACCAGCCCTTTGTGCTGAACATTCCCCTTTCGCCAATCACAAAAGATTCTATAGTTGTGTTGAGAAATGTTTTCTTTGAGACGAATAAATTCAATTTAAAAGATGAATCAAAAAGCGAACTGAATAAGTTGGTTGACTTCCTGAATAAAAACAGTATACTTGAAATTGAACTTGGTGGTCATACCGATAATGTGGGAGAGAGAAAATTGAATCAGGTGCTTTCTGAGAATCGTGCGAAATCTGTTTTGGAATATCTAGTTGCAAATGGAATTGCAAAAGAGCGGTTGACTTTTAAAGGATATGGAGATACAAAACCCGTTGTCGCCAATGATTCTGACGAACACCGCCAGATGAACCGAAGAACAGAGTTTAAGGTGATTTCAAAGTAATTCCCATCTTTGTTGATATTTATGAAGAAAATATTTTGGCTATTTCTTTTTTTGTTTTTTGTTGGTCATTTGACAAGTGCTAGCGCGCATACCGATAGATATCGGGAGGTAAATGGTAAAGAGCAGACTATCTCAATTCGTCTTTTCAATAGTTATAATATATCTTCAATTAATTTTTTTCATGTTTCGGGAGATTACAGCGTTTATGGCGACAGCATAAAGCTTTTTGAAGCAGATGATATTTCTTTCATTTCGGTTTTACTTGCAGGGGATTCTGTACTTCTTCAAAAGTCAAATTTTTCAGGAAAGTTTCGCTCGGTGCGATTTGTTCCTGTGGCGGCTGCTTCAAGTTTTAAAATAAAATCTGTCCAGCCCGATTATAAAATAAGAACCTATGATGATGAACTTCAGATTTCGACTCAGTTCAAATCACTCCGAATAATTAACCGAGTAGATATAGAAAAATATGTGGCAGGAGTGGTTCAGTGGGAAGTTGGCACGAACAATCCTCAGGAATTTAATAAGGTAAAGACCATCGTCTGCCGGACCTATGCGCTGGGAAATTGGCGCAGACATGAAGACGAAGGGTTTCAGTTGTGCGATGAAGTGCATTGTCAGGTTTTTAAGGGGAAAACGTTTAGTCAGAATATTGACCGTGCTGCATTTGAAACTTCTGAATATATTCTGGTGGATGACAGCGCACGGATTATTACTGCGGCATTTTATTCCAACTGCGGAGGCCAGACGATGAACTCGGAAGATGTGTGGTCTAAATCAGTTTTATGTCTTCGTTCTGTTAACGATACTTTCTGTTTACGCAGAGCAAATGCAGTGTGGGAAAAAAGAATTCCGAAAGACTTGTGGTTGGATTACATTAAAACAAAATATAATTATCCTGTTAATGATTCGCTGCAGGTAAGAAAAGTATTGAGTTTTGATCAGCCGAATCGCAAAGTGTATCTTTTGAATGATGATTATTTTATCCCCCTCAAATTTGTTCGCGAAGACATGAAACTCAAATCAACTTTTTTTACCATCAGGGAGGAAGGAGAAAATGTTCTTTTTACAGGGAGAGGATTCGGTCATGGGGTAGGGCTTTGTCAAGAAGGGGCAAAAAGAATGGCGGAGCTTGGTTACTCCTATATAAAGATTTTGAATTATTATTATGCTAACATTCACCTCATTCGGTTTTCTCAGCTTGATTTTTTCAAGGCAGAGTAATGGAAATAATGTATTTTTGTGCTATTCAAAACCTTGGTGATGTGTGATTAAGAGGTTTTCTAAAATGAAAAAAATGCGTATAATTCAACTCGTCATTTTCAATATTTTTTTTATCTGCTCGCTTGCTTTTTCTCAGAGCGAAAAAAAACTTGTTGTTGAAGCAGAAAAATATATTAATTCCTCTAATTTTCAGTCTGCATTGTCTGTTTATCTCAAACTTCAGGGATTGCATTCCGAAAACCCGGACTATAATTTCAATGTCGGATTTTGTTATTTGAACTCGCCAACAGAAAAACACAAATCCATACCTTTCTTTGAAAGAGCTATTAAGGATACCAACAGCACATCCGATGTATTTCCGTTTGTGTATTATTACCTTGCTCAGGCATATCATTTTTCAAGCCGTTTTGATGATGCAATAAAGATGTATGAGAAATTTTCATCCTATCTCTCTTTGGATGAAGAAGGAATAATGTTGCGAAAAGAAGTTGTTCAAAAGATAAATCAGTGTAAGTTTGGAAAGGTGCTTGCTGAAACTCCAACAAAAGTAGAAATCACTCCACTTCGTTCAGTTAATTCGCGTTATGCTGATTATGCTCCGGTTATTTCTGCGGATGAGTCTGTTTTAATCTTCACTTCACGCAGGGAAGGAAGTACCGGTGGATTTTTTGATGAGAAAGGAGAATATTATGAGGATATTTATATTGCTAAAAATGTAGATTGGCAATGGGGTAAACCGGAAAAACTGGACTCGCTTCCTATTGATAACTCAAGTCCCAAAATCGTTAATTCAAAGAAATTAGACTTGAATATCAATTCTCCGAGTCACGAGGGATCTATTGCATTATCCAGTGACGGGCAAAAATTATTTATCTATAAGCATGAAGATATTTATGTTTCAACATTGAGTGGGAATAAATGGGGAGCACCTATTAAATTAAATTCTAACATCAACTACAAAAAAAGTCGTCAGCCCAGTATCAGTATTTCTGCAGATGAAAAAACAGTTTATTTTTCAAGTGATCGCAAAGATGGTTTTGGCGGTCTCGACATCTGGAAATCGGAAAAACAAACTGACGGTGACTGGGGGCAAGCAGTGAATTTGGGTTCCACCATCAATACACCTTACGATGAGGATTCTCCTTTCATTCAGGCAGACGGAAAAACACTTTACTTCTCTTCAAAAGGACATAACGGCATGGGTGCTTATGATATTTTTAAATCTTCTTTTGAAAATACCGGATGGACAACTCCAAAAAATCTTGGTTATCCTGTAAACACGGCCGGTGATGATATTTACTTTGTGATCAATGCAAAAGGCGATCACGCTTATTTTGCATCCATGAGGGATGGAACAATTGGTAATATGGATATTTACATATTGCTTTTTCCGGGTGTTAGTGTTCCTGTTACTGAGATTAAAGGCATTGTGTTGGGTGGAGATTCACTGAGACCAATGCAGGCATGTATTAAAATAATAGATAAAGAAACCGGAAAGGAAGTGATGAATTGCACTTCGAACAGCGCTACGGGTGAGTACTTGCTAATATTTCCGCCAAACAAAAAATATCTTTTCAATGTAACTGCCCCAGGATACAAGCCGCATGAGGAAGAAGTTTATATTCCGGATCAAAAAAGTTTTTATCAACTTTATCAGCAAATTAAATTTGTGCCTGTAACAGCAAATGGGCAAACAGTAGGTCAGGAAGTGGGAATGCAAAATGCATTCTTTGATATAGACAAAGCCCTTCATACAGATACGGAGATGGCTGTAAAATTAAAGAAGGAACTTGCAGCCCAACCGCCAGTTAATTCAATCATTGGAGTTGAACCTGATGAGTCTACTTTGAATAAAGGGAAACTGTATTCTGAATATTTAACCCGTGTTGAAAAAGTTGAGTCGCAACAAGCTACAGCAGATTCGCCTAAATCACAAGAGCCGAACACCGTTAATGAAACAAATAAGATCGATTATTTTATTTCCTCCGATTCGCTTGCAAAAATAATCAAGGTTGAGCCAACCGTGATGGCATCTATTATCAACCGTCCTCCGGATGAAGTTATAAGTATTTTAAAATCACCTTTGCAAACTGCTGCAATAGCCAGCAAGTTTTCATCTGAAAAATCAAAAGAACTTCCATTGGAAGTAAAAGAAAAAGTTGTTGCACTTCCAACCGATTCTGTTGTGATTGTTTCAAAATCCCAAACAAAAACGACTGCAACAGGCACAACAACATCTGGATCTCATACTGCTGGAACAACAACTGTATCTGCTGTATCTGAAGCTGCTTCAAGTACCGTTATCTCTACGACTTCTACCACCGCAAGTGGTACTATTTCTACTGTAACTACTATTTCAATTAACAATATATTATTTGATTACGACAATTCCAGCTTGAAAAGTGAGTTTACTTCTGAACTGGATAAAGCAGTTGATTTTCTGAAGAGTGTAAATAAGAAAGCAAAGATTGAAGTTTCCGGATATACTGATTCTAAGGGTTCTGATGAATACAATCTTACGCTTTCTAAACAAAGGGCAAATTCCGTATCTGCTTATCTTGTATCAAAAGGAATTAGCAAGAGCAGAATTAAGACAATTGGCTATGGTAAATCCAAGCCAGTTGCTGCCAATGAAAATCAGGATGGCTCAGATAATCCTCATGGAAGAGCAAAGAATCGCAGAACGGAAATTGTGATTGTGCAGTAATTTCAATTTACTTTTCAAAAATAACATATCAGACCTCTTCCGAAGGAATGCCTTCGGCATAAGCCGGTTTCTGTTTCATCCCGAACATTTTTCGGGATATATCTATCATTTATCTATGCTGCCTACCAATAAACCTCACATTGAAGTGAGACGAGCAGTCGTTCACTATTCGGCATTGCAACTCCTGAGGTTTACCATCACCACACAATTACTTATGCGATGCGTGAGCTCTTACCTCACGATTTCACCCTTACCCCGATTTGCATCGGGGCGGTTTTGTTTCTGCGGCACTTTCTTGCCCTGGCGTTTGCTGTCAGGGATCCCGAAATAAATCAGGACAGGATGCTCTCTGTTGTCCGGACTTTCCTCTCCGCACATAAAATGTACGAAGCGATAGATAGGTCTGATATGTTAAAGAACTTATAAGTGAAACAAAGATACTATGAATTCGGGAATCAAAAAAAATCTACAGTAATTGCTCCGTATCCATATTTTCTGAAAGGCGCATCATAGTGTCGGATTCGATCATAATCTTTTAGCGCGTGTATGATCTCCTGCTTTAGTGTTCCTTTTCCAACACCATGAATGAAAGTTATTTTTTTCATTCTGTGCATGATTGCCGCATTCATACACTTTCTGAAATAATTTAACTGAAAAGTTAATTTTTCATGATCGCCTTTTTGCTGAAAGGAATCCATCACATCGTGAAGGTGAAGATCGATTTCCCATGCTTCGTCAATGGCTAAATGCGCAGGAGGTTTGATTTCGTCTTCTTCTTTTTCATCTTTCCATTTTGGATTCATCTTTGAATCCATTTTGTACTCTGATTTATTTGACAGTAGTACGAGTTCATTTACTGGATAAGAAATTTCAAATCCATCACTGTTCATCACCAGCACTTGATAGTTAGTGAGGATGTTTGTAATTACTCCGTTGCCTTTTTCATTCAGGAACGAAATCTTATCGCCAATTTTAAAGTCCACAGAAATATTTTTTGTAAAGTTATGTAATTCTGTCAGAGATTATATTTCTTCTATGTATGCTCCTGAATCGCTAACCGAATAAAAATCAATCTTTAAATTCTCGCATTCCTTTTTCCACTTTTCTGTTTTCCATGAAGGATTTGATGAATCAAAAATTATTTTTCTGAATTCAAAACATTTTTTCAGATCCTCGATTCTGAGTTTGGGGTTTTTGGAAAGAATAATCATGTCCGCACTTATTTTTTTATCAATGGAGGAATTAATGATAGGGAGTTTATTTACGATGACAATTCTTTTGTTTTTAAATTGAATAAAGTTGTTCTTAATTGTCACAGCATCATCTGAGAAATTGTTTCCTTTCTCATTTGTAAGTTTCTTTTGATCAATCACGTTTCTGTCCCACCAGTTATGTTTGATGTGAAACAGCATCCTGCCTGGGTTAAGAATAAGAGAGGAATCAGCCAGGAAAATAGTTTGCTTTCCATTAATAAAATCATACGCGGAGATATTTGGAATATCATAAATAATTATTGTCTTTTGCCTGCGAATGGAATGTGCTTCGATGGTTTGAAGAGAAAGAAAAATGATTGCGGTGGAAAGAGAAACAAAAAGATACCTGACTTGTTTTCTGTAAATAAAAATCATAAGAAAAATTACCAGCAGATAAATTATCCATGTTTCCAAGATGCTTATAGAAATTCCCTGCATGAGCGCTCCGGGAGTTTGTTCCACCACGCGCACGGATTCGTTCAGGAACCAAACGATATAGGTAAATATTTTTCCGCAAGTCATCCCGATGGCGGAAATCTTTCCAAGAGCAAATAGCAATATTCCATAGCCGAGAATAAGTGTAGAAACCGGAATCACGATCAGGTTAGAGAATAAAAAATAATTCGGGAATTGATGGAAATACAGAAGTCCAAGCGGAAAAGTTGCCAATTGAGCTGCAAGAGAAACGGAGGTGATTAGCCAGATTTGATCCGTCAGCCAGGTTCTGGGCTGCCATTTTTCGTAGATCCATGGTTGTATGGCGACAATACCGAGAACTGCTAAATAAGAAAGTTGAAATCCGACTTCCATGATGAGATACGGATTATACAGCAGTAATGCAAAGCAAGAGACAGCAAGCGTGTTAAAGATGTTGGTGTTGTATCTCCATGTTTTTGCAACCACCACAAAACTGAACATGGCTGCCGAACGCAATACGGAAGGAGAAAGTCCGGTGAGCGTAGCATAGAACCATAGTATAAAAAGCAGCGAGATCATTTTGATGAACTTGCCATGTTTGAATTTATCGAGGAAGAATAATAAATAATTGCAGATTATATAAATTATTCCAACATGCAAACCGGAAACCGAAAGCACATGCAATGCACCGCTGCTCGCGTAAGCGGTTATTAAATCCTGATCCAGTTTGTCGGTATAGCCGAGCACTAAAGCCGATCCGACTGCAAATTCATCACCTGTGATGTTATTCTCTTTGTAAATGTTCAGTAAATATTCCCGAAGAGAATAAGAGGCACAGAGGATTTTATTTCCTTCATTTATTCCTAATGACTTCGAGCTTTCTGAAGAAATATATGTCTGGTGATAAATATTGTGAAAGGAGAGAAAACGTTTGTAATTGAACTCCGAAGGGTTCTGCGGAGATTTTATTTTTGTAAATTTTGTTTTCAGTATCATGCAGTCTCCGTAGTCGATATTTTTTGAAAAGCCGTCTTTTTTGAAATAGCACATTACATTACCGGATGTTGGAACCCAATTTCCATTTTGTTTTACCGCAAGAACATGTGCCGTAATTTTAAATGATTTTTCTTTTTCCAAAGAGGTGCCGGTTGTTCTTATGTAAAACAGTTCTGCGTCCGGAAATTTGCTGAAATGATCTGAATTGAATTTGTCAGTGTTAAGAACCGTAATCTGAAATCCGCAGAGGAAAATCATGATAGTGGTAAACGTGCCGAATATCCAGGAGTATTTGTAAGAAACATTCAGTCCTTTGATGAGAATAAAGAGTGTTATGAGAAAAAAAAGCCCAAGGAGGATGTAGTCAAGATAGACTATTTGCAAGCCGCTGTAAACTGCTGTGAGAATTCCGGCAAGGAAGGGGATAAGTAAACGTAAAAATGGTATCTGACTCCAGATGTTCATTTTATTGAAAAAGTTCAAGCCCGAAATCTCAAGAATCAAGCCCTAAGGTGAAACTTGGAGTTTTGGACTTTGGTCTTTATTTGTTTTGTCTTTCTCCAAATATCAAACTTCCAACTCTTATTAAATTACTTCCTTCTTCAATTGCAATTTTGTAATCAGAGCTCATGCCCATCGATAAAGTTTGAAGCTTAAAGTTTAAAGTTTGAAGTTTTAGAAAAAAATCATTCAAGCTTTTAAATTCACTTCTTATTTGTTGTTCGTTATCAGTCAGCGTTGCCATTCCCATTAATCCGATAACGTGGATATTTTTCATCTGCTTCAGTTCTTCGGACTGAAGAATTTCTTCCGCTTCTTCAAAACTCAAACCGAATTTTGTTTCTTCTTTCGCGATATAGATTTGCAAAAGACAATCAATCACCCTGTTTTCTTTTTCAGCGCATTTGTTTATTTCTTTCAGAAGTTTTGTGCTGTCAACCGAGTGAATTAAACTTATAAAAGCTGCGATCATCTTTACTTTGTTCGTCTGCAGGTGGCCGATGAGATGCCATTCAATATCTTTAGGAAGCTGCTCGTGTTTGCTTACAAGCTCTTGCACACGGTTCTCTCCAAAAATTTTATCTCCTGCATTGTATGCCTCAAGAACTTTTTCCGCAGGATGGGTTTTTGTTACCACCACTAACTTTACCTGCGATGGAATTTCGCTCTTAATTTTTTCTATGTTTTCTGAAATGCTCATTGGCTGTTAGCTCCCTCTCCCTTTGGAGATGATAGGGGTGAGGTTAGACTATAAATCACCAGACCGCTTCTGGTCTTTGGCTCCACCCAAGTTGATTTCGGAGGCATGGTTCCATTTCTGTCAGCTACCTTGACAATATCGCTTACGGTAATAGGATAAAGTCCGAAGCCAACTGCTGCCTTTCCAGTGTCGACTATTTTTTTTAATTCGTTGATTCCCTTGTATCCGTTTACGTATAGAATCCGTTTCTCTGCTTGAGGATTATGTATGTCAAGGATAGGCGAAAGAACCAGTTCAGAGAGCAAGTCTACATCCAGTTTGTCGGATGAAGATTTTTTCACCACGAGAGAATACCATTTTCCTTCCAAATACATAGAGAAATTTCCCTTCTTGTCGGGTGTATAAGATATTTCTCCTTCCTCATGAATGATGAAATTTTCAGTAAGTTTTTTGAGAAAAGAATCTTTGTTGTGGGAATTCAGATCTTTTACGATCCGGTTGTATTCATGGATCTTCAGACTGCTTTGAGGAAAAAATACTGCCATGAAAAAATTATACGATTCCTCTCCGGTATGGTGCTGGTTGTTTTCCTTTTTTGTTTTTCCGAGCAGAGCAGAAGATGCGGTGCGGTGATGCCCGTCAGCTATATAGGTGAACGGGATTTTTTCAAAAGCGGAGACGATCTCCGATTTTGTTTTCTTGTTACTGATTTTCCACAGTTTATGGCGTACACGGTTGGTAGTGCTGAAATCATATTCAGGAGCAGAGGATAGTATGTTTGTGATAATTTCGTCAACGCTCTTGTTGTCAGGGTACGAAAGGCAAATGGGTTCAGCATGGAAGTCGCATACTTCCAGGTAGTTTTTTAGTTTCTCTACTCGATCTAAAAAAGTTTGTTCATGGATTTTTATCTTGCCGTTTAAATAATCCCATATGCTCGCGCAAGCAATCAGACCGGTGCGTGCATGCCCTTCCACCACTTGCTGATAGACATAGAAGTTTTCTTCGGTGTCCTGAAAAAGTATTTCTTCGTCAATGAACTGAAGGAATTTTTTTTTGATCTTTTGCAGCTGTTCCGGAGAACCGGGTTTTGATTTTACTGTCTCTCCAAATTCTGGTTTAATGATATGGAGAAAAGTAAATGGATTTACAGAAAGTTTACTGGTGAGATAAGCTGCATTATAGATGTCCACCGATTTAGACACTACCAGATGCGCTTTATCTTTTGCCGGACGAATTCCTTTGAATGCTTTAACGATAGCCATGGTGCTGATAACTTTATGGATGCGAATTTAGGAATAACGAATTAGTAAGATTTAACCAAAAGTACAAAACCTAACAAATACCAAACACTCAAACAGAGTCGAAGAAGGGATTAGGTTGAGTCAGGGTCCTTCACAAAGAGTATTTTACAATTTATACCTTGCACTCGCCCCAATACTCTGATCAGCAAATTCTCTTTTTAAATATTTATAATATCCTGCAATCGCAATCATGGCGGCATTGTCGGTGCAGTATTCAAAAGAGGGGATGTGTGTATTCCATCCGAGTTTCTTTCCGGTTTCAATAAGTGCGTTTCTTAATCCTGAATTTGCGGAAACGCCTCCGGATATGGCGATGTGTGGCCCCCTCCCTACCTCCCCCTTCAGGAGAGGAGTAAGTTGCTTAGATGCCAGAATTATTTTATCCATCAATATTTTTACAATCGTATGTTGAATAGAGGCGCAAAGATCATTTAGATTTTTCTTTATAAAATTTTTGTCTTTTTTTACTTTATCTCTAACGAAATATAAAATAGAGGTCTTCAATCCGCTGAAAGAAAAATTAAGTTCAGGAATATTTGGTTCAGAAAATTTAAATGCATGTGGATTTCCTGTTTGAGCAAATTTATCAATCAGAGGTCCGCCAGGGTAGGGGAGTCCTAAAATTTTTGCCGCCTTGTCAAATGCTTCGCCTGCGGCATCGTCAATTGTTTCTCCGATCACTTCCATGTCTAAATAATCTTTTACGAGGACGATTTGGGTGTGGCCGCCACTTACAGTTAAACATAAAAAGGGGAAAGAGGGAGTTGTACCACCTAAATCTTCTCCACCGGGGATGATTTGTAGTATTTTTCTCCCTAATGGGGAGGGGAGGGCTGGGGCAGTAAAATGCGCTAGCACGTGCGCCTGCATATGATTCACTTCAATAAGCGGTATATCCAAGGCAAGCGCCATTGCTTTTGCAAACGATGAGCCAACCAGCAACGAGCCGATGAGCCCGGGGCCACGCGTGAAAGCAATTGCGCTGAGTTCTTCTTTTTTGATTCCGGATTCTTTTAATGCCTGATCAACAACGGGGACAATATTTTTCTGATGCGCGCGCGAAGCAAGTTCAGGCACCACTCCTCCGTATAACTCATGGATCTTCTGGTCTGCAATAAGATTAGAAAGAACGTTGCATTCTTTTATCACAGCAGCAGAAGTTTCATCGCAAGAGGATTCTATTCCTAAAATTAATACTGGCTTTTGGCTTTTAGCTTCTGGCTTCCTGTGGGACATAAATTCGTAAATTCGTAACAATTAGTATCTATCGGATGAAAAGTAAAGTTATTAAAAAAGCACTCAGAATAGTTCTCTATTTCTTTGGAGCACTGCTGCTGCTTTTCATGAGTTTGTATTTTGCGCTGCTCAGCCCTGCTTTTCAAACATGGGCAGCTAATCGCATAGCTGGATATTTTTCAAGTCAATGGGGAACCACGGTGCGGGTGGAAGGTGTGGATATCGAGTTGTGGAAAAAAATTGTGCTCGAAGGAGTTTATCTGGAAGACAAACATCGCGATACGCTTTTGTATGCCGAGAAACTCAAGTTGGATATTGGTAAGTTTGAGAGGGACAGTCAGAATATTTTTATCAATAACGCTATTTTTCAGAATGCTACAGTTAAAATAAAAAAGTACGAAAATGATTCTGCATTTAACTTTCAATTTATCGTGGATGAATTTTCTTCCAACGACACCTCGCACACCGCAGGAAAAAAATGGAAGTTTGGCATGGGAGGGATTTCTCTTGAGAATATTCGCTTTGCGTACCGTATCGAAAAAGACACCTCTCGTCTAAAAGGAATAAATTTTTCTGATATTCAGGCGAGTTCTGTTTCAGCAAAATTTTCTGATGTAAAGCTTAATGCTGACACGATTCGATGTGTGATTAAAAATTTTTCTCTTAGAGAAAAAAGCGGATTTCAACTTAAGGAATTTTATGCCAGAGCGAGTGTGAGCCCTGTGTATATGAATTTTGATGAATTGAAAGTGATTTCCAACAACAGCCGTGTACTTGCTGATTTTTCTCTTAGTTATAGGGACTTCGATAATTTCAATCATTATAATGACAGTGTGATAATGAACGCTCATTTCAATAGTTCAGATATTGAAATGGCAGACATTGCTTATTTTACAGATGAACTTTACGGAATCAAGAAAAAAGTTTTTCTGAAAGGAGACGCAAGCGGAACCGTGAGCGACCTAAAAGGAAAAAATATTTTTCTTGTAATTGGCGGAGAAACAAGTTTTAGAGGAGACCTTTCTATTACCGGTCTTCCCAACATCGATCAAACTTTTATGAGTTTTGATGCGAGGGAATTGATGACATCAAGAAAGGGGATTGAAAGTATTCCACTCCCACCGTTTAGCGAACAACATTCGATCAGCGTGCCTGAAAATATTTCTCTTTTTGGAGCCATAAAGTTCAAAGGGAACTTTACGGGTTTCTATAATGATTTTGTTGCGTATGGAAAATTCAATACAGCACTTGGGGGAATTTCTACAGACATTTCTCTAAAAAACGACTCAGCGAGCGGAATGGCCGTCTATCATGGAAAATTTTCCTGTGCCGATTTTAATCTCGGAAAATATTTTTCAAGTGAAAGGTATTTCGGACGGATAAGCATGAATGTAGATGTTGATGGAAAAGGGCTGAGAAAAGATAATACGAATGTAATCATGGATGGCACAGCAGGCAGTTTTGAATTCAATGGCTATAATTACAAGAACATTGATGTAAAAGGAAAATTTGCGAAGAATATTTTTGATGGATCACTCGCCATAAAAGATGAAAATGTAGATCTTGATTTTAACGGCACCATGGATTTCAGTAAATCTCCTACGCAGGTGAATTTTAATTCCACTATAACAAAAGCAAATCTTTCCAAGTTAAATTTTATTAAGTCGGATGAATATGTTGATGTTTCTGCAAAGATTATTGTCAATGCCGTTGGAACGAACCTGGATGATGCTATAGGGAAAATTACTCTGAACAATGTGGCGTATGTGAAAGGTGTAGGTATATTTGATTTTAAGAATTTGGAATTAACTATTGCTGATACATTAGGGAACAAAACAATGAATCTCCATTCTTTTGTTGCCGATGCTCATCTTAGCGGTAAATTTAAGCCGATGGAAGTAGCATCCTGCCTGAATGATTTTTTAAGTAACTACCTGCCTTCATACATTCCTCGGATAGAAGCTTCGGTGGGAGTAAATAGAAATTCTTTCCAGTCCAGAAAATATATAGAGCATCTGCAGAAGTTTTCTTTTGATGTGCAGATTAAAAACACTGATTTTGTTACCCGTGCATTTATGCCTACACTCAGCATTGCCACTCCTGCCTCTATGAAAGGAAATTACGATGAGGAGAAAAATGATTTTTCTTTAGAGGGTTCTTTCCCTTCTATTTCCATTCAGAAATATAAATTCAATAATTGCAGCATAACATCATCTTCCAAAGACAAGCGGCTTTCCATTCAAACTGCCTGTCAGCGCTTTGCCTTTTCCGACAGTGTGTGGATCGACAATATTTCCCTGGTGTCCACTTTAGCTAAGGACACGTTAGACTTTAAACTTAATTGGCATAACATTTCTGTTGAGCAATATTCCGGAAATATTCCGGGTTACATAGCATTTTCGGAGAAGCCAAAAATAAAACTCAAACTTCGGGATTCACAAATTACTATTGCAGATTCTGCATGGAAAATTGATGCCGACAATGAAGTGGTGAAAGATTCTTCTTTTGTTAGCGTTAGTCATCTTAATTTTTACTGCGGGAACCAGCGTGTGAAGATGGAAGGTAGTTTCTCAAAGGTGAAAGAAGATAAAATGTACCTTTTCCTTTCTTCTTTCTCCCTTTCTAATTTTAATTCAGCATTGAAAGGAACAGGTGTGTCTCTTAATGGAACAATTACTGGCAACAGCTCTTTTTCAAGCATGTATGATAAACCTGTTTTTGGCAGCAGCATTGATATTGAGAATCTGAAGGTGAATAAAGAAGTGATTGGCAATGGAAATCTTTCGAGTGTTTACGACAGCCAAAAAGACTGGATACGCTTCGAGGGGGGATTTAAAAGAGATGAAGTGGGTAATATGAGATTTGTAGGAAACTATTTTCCTTCTAAAAAAGATAGTAGTCTTACTGTAGATGCGACCGTGAATGATATTCATCTTGATTTTTTTGATCCGTTTATAAAGCCTAATTTTCAAGACATGAGAGGGACTGCAAGTGCTCAACTTCAAATTAATGGTTCGATTAACCGGTTGCTGTTGACGGGTGTTGTGAAAACAAAAGTGGATAATATTCATGTAAATTACCTTGGCACGGATTATCATTTTAACGGAGAGGTGCAAGTAGAGCCGAACTCTTTCGATTTTTCAAAGCTACATGTTTATGATGTGAATAATAATGTGGCGGATGTGCTGAATGGAAAAATATTTCACGCAAACTTTAAGGATTTTCAATTGGACTTTGACCTTAATGCAAATAAATTTTTTTGCCTTAACACAACAGAAAAAGACAACTCTATTTATTACGGAAAAGTTTTTGCAACAGGAATTGTGAATGTGTATGGTCTTCTTGATAATATTAATCTTTCAGCTAATGTGAAGACAGATAAGGCTAAAAATTTTCAGAACAAAAATGAATATTCTCAGTTATTTATCCCTCTTTCCAATGCAGAAGAGGTTGGAGCTAACAGTTTTGTCACTTTTGTGAAACAGGATACGTCTCTGAAAATTAATCAGCCAAAATACAAGGTGAATACAACGGGATTTACTATGAATTTAAAAGTGGAGCCGACTGCTGATGCACAAGTGCAGCTTATCTTTGATGAAAAAGTTGGCGATGTTATCAAAGCAAAGGGAACAGGTAATATGGATCTGCTGATAAATGAGTTTGGTGATTTTAAAATGTATGGAGAGTATCTTGTAGATAACGGAGATTATCTTTTTACCTTGAAGAATTTGGTAAATAAAAAATTTAAAATGGAAAATGGCGGTACCGTTCGATGGTCGGGAAATCCTACAGATGCAGACATTAACATCAGTGCGGTTTATTCCTTGAGAACATCGATTTCTCCTCTCTTCCCTCCAACTGAGACGTCTGACATTTATAAAAAGCGTTATCCCGTTGAGTGTGTGATGAATCTAACAGGAAAGTTAATGGCTCCGGATATAAAATTTGATATCAAGATGCCCGGTGTAGATGATTTTATCCGCCAGCAGGCACTGGAAAAATTCAAGAACAGCGAGAATGAATTGAATCAGCAGGTATTTTCATTGCTGGTGATGAATAGCTTCGTGACTCCATCGGGGTTAGGGACGGCTCCGCCATCATCTCCACAAATTTCTTCCAGCGGTATGAGTGCGGAAGTTACGTCATCTGAAATGCTTTCGAATCAGTTGAGCAATTGGTTTTCGCAGATCAGCAAGTCCGTTGACTTGGGTGTGCATTATCGTCCGGGCGATGAAATAAATAGTAAACAAGTTGAGTTGGCGCTTTCTACGCAGTTGTTCAATAATAAATTAACCATTGACGGAAACGTAGCAAACAACTCCAATACGCTTACCAATCAAAACACTTCTGCCATTGTGGGTGATGTGAATGTGAATTATAAATTAACGGACAATGGAAATTGGAGAGTGAAAGCATTTGACAAAGCGAACGAGGGAGATTTGCTTAATCTTCAGAAAGGACCATATACGCAGGGACTTGGTATTTTGTATCGCAAAGAATTCGAAAGGGTTTTTAAGCGAAAGAGTGAAAATAAATATCAACCTTAATCTTTTAGGATTTTTCTTATAAGCTAGTTTTTGAAGATTTATGAAATCACTTCAGCATCTCAATAAATATTTTTGGAAATACAGGTGGAGATTGGTTCTCGGAATTTTGTTTGCCGTCCTTTCCACATTTTTTGGAATTTATGTAGCAGTTCTTGTTCGTAAGGCAACTGATTTTATGACCCATGCTGTTGCCGAACATTATTCCTTTGAAGCTACAGCTGAGGAACTCTTGAAATACGGATTGTTAATCCTCGGCACTACAATTATCAGCGGGTTTTTAATGTTTCTGATGAGGCAGTCGATTATCGTAATGTCGCGTCACATTGAATTCGATCTGAAGAATGAAATATTTGCTCATTATCAATCGCTCGATACGTCTTTTTATAGGAGAAATAACACTGGTGACCTTATGAATCGCATCAGCGAGGATGTGAGCAGGGTGAGAATGTATATAGGTCCTGCTGTAATGTATTTCGCAAGTACAATCGCAACCATTATTCTTATTTCGGCAACAATGACCAATGTAAGTGCCAAGCTCACTTTATACGCTCTGTTTCCTTTGCCGATCCTTGTTGTGGTGATATACTTTGTTAGTGATCTGATTAACAGAATGAGTAATAAAGTGCAGGAGCAATTATCAAAACTTTCCACTATTGCGCAGGAATCTTTTTCGGGAATACGTGTGCTCAAAGCGTATGCGCAGGAGGAACCGACAGGAAATTATTTTACAACTGAAAGCGGAGTGTATCGGAAAAGATATTTGGGGCTTATTATGACTGAGGCGTTGTTCAGCCCATTTATTCTTCTGCTGATGGGGCTTAGCACATTGTTGACTATTTATGTAGGAGGAAAACTAGCCATTGACGGGCAGATTACCTATGGAAATATTGTGGAGTTTATCATTTACATAGGCAAGCTCACTTGGCCTGTGGCTTCGCTTGGGTGGGTAACATCGCTTGTGCAAAGAGCCGCGGCTTCTCAGGAAAGAATAAATGAGTTTTTAAATACTAAGTCATACCTCACCCCTAACCACTCTCCCATGGGAAAGTGGAAAAAGGGCGTGAACTCCATCTCCTTTGGAGAGTGGCGGGGTGAGGTAGAATTTAAAAACGTCTCTTTCGTCTATCCCAATTCAGGAATAAAAGCGCTTGATCAAATTTCTTTTCGTGTGGTACCCGGGAAATCACTTGCCATTATCGGGAAAACAGGGAGCGGAAAATCTTCTGTTGCAAGTTTGATTTGCAGGTTATATGATGTTACTGAGGGTGAAATTCTTGTTGCTGGAAAAAAATTGCAGGAGTGGGATTTGCATTCTGTCCGCAGGCAGATTGGATATGTGCCACAGGATACATTTTTGTTTTCGGATACAGTGGAGAATAATATTGCGTTTGGGGTTGGATATGAGAAAAGTAGTTTAGGACAAGTTGAGCAGGCCGCAAAATCTGCTGGTATTTTTTCCGAAATAGAACGCTTCCCTGATAAATTTAAAACGATGATTGGTGAGCGAGGCATTACTCTCTCTGGTGGACAAAAGCAGCGCATTGCCATTGCACGTGCCATCATCGGTTCTCCGCAGATATTAATTTTTGACGATTGCCTTTCGGCTGTTGACACAGAAACAGAAGCAGAGATACTCGGCAGTCTGAGAAAGATAATGATGGAAAAAACCACCATACTTATCAGTCACCGGGTTTCTACAGTGAAAGACGCTTCTCACATTATTGCGTTGGATCAAGGCAGAATAAAAGAGGAGGGCACGCATCAGCAACTTATGGATAAGCATGGATATTATTTCGAATTATACAAGATGCAGATGGCGGACGAGGAAAAGAAGAATGATGCTGAGATTTTACCGATGCAATAGTGTTTTCTGTTGAGAATATTTTTTTTGTATGAAAAAAACAAACTGCTTCCAGGTTAAGACATACAGCTTAAGCTTCATATCTTTTTTTGTTTTTTTAATTATTACCAAGTATGCGCAGTCTCAGGAGCAAATGTCATCGGATAAATATTTTCAGGAAATCGTTCAGGCGGAAAGGAAGGCGAATGGGTATAAGATAAATCCTGCTCCTTTGAATGCTATTTTAGATTATGATATTACATATCACCGTTGCGAGTGGCAGGTTGATCCTGCCCTGAAATACATAGTCGGAAAAATCACCACCTATTTTAAACCGCTTGTTGCAAATTTTGATTCCATCAAATTTAATCTCAGCGATTCTCTTATTGTTGATTCAATAAAATATCATAATAGTTTGTTGCTCTCTAATCATTCAGGTGATATCATCATAGCTTTTCTTTCTTCTGTGATTCCGATAAACACGATTGATTCAGTTTCAGTATATTATAAAGGAGTACCACCCAGCACCGGTTTCGGATCCTTCAATCAAAGCAAGCATAATGGCTCACCTGTTATATGGACGCTTTCGGAACCATTTGGAGCAAGTAATTGGTGGCCTTGCAAAAACAGTTTGACCGATAAAGCAGATTCCATTGATGTGATAGTAACAACTCCATCGCCAAATAAAGTGGCAAGCAATGGCGTGCTGGTTTCTGTAACACCAAGCGGAATGAATACTGTTTTTCATTGGAAGCACCGCTATCCCATTGCCACTTATCTAATTTGTTTTGCAACAACCAATTATGTTGAGTATAACCATTATGTTCCTTTTGGTGCAAGCAATGTGCTGGTGCAGAACTATGTTTATCCTGAAGATTCAGCCAGCGCGTCTTCTCAAACAACTGATATTATTCCTGTGATGCAATTGTACGACACCCTTTTTGGCGTTTATCCTTTTGTAAATGAAAAGTATGGTCATGCTCAGTTTGGCTGGGGCGGAGGAATGGAACATCAAACGATCACTTTCGTTAGAGGTTTTGGGCATGAATTGATTGCACATGAATTGGCGCATCACTGGTTTGGAGATAAAGTTACTTGCGCAAGTTGGGAAGACATTTGGCTCAATGAAGGGTTTGCTACGTATCTTGAAGGATTAACAGAAGAACATATGTTTGGTGGTGTTGGCTGGCTGCCTTTTAAAACCAGATGTATTAACAGTGTCACCAGTCAGCCGGATGGTTCGGTATGGTGCAGCGATACAACCGATGTGTACAGGATTTTCGACAGCCGTCTTTCTTACAATAAAGGAGCCATGATACTGCATCAGTTGAGATGGATTATTGGCGACTCTGCTTTTTTTGCAGCGCTGAATAATTATCTTAACGATCCAGCCCTTGCCTATGGATTTGCACATACATCTGATCTTAAAACGCATCTCGAAACTTCCTCAAAACAAAATCTTTCATGGTATTTTAATGATTGGTTTACTGGAGAGGGATTTCCTTCTTATGAGATAATTTGGAATCAAACAGGAAGCACAGTAAACCTTACTGTGAATCAAACACAATCCCATCCCTCAGTTTCTTTTTTTAAACTTCCTTTACAGATAGAATTCAAAGATCAGACACACGATACTATTATCCGGCTGAACAATACTTTTTCAGGACAAACATTTTCTGTTGCTTTACCTTTTACCGTTGATAGGGTGAATTTTGATCCGGGGTTTTGGCTTATTTCGGCAAATAATATGGTTTTCTCCGAAAATGAAGCAGGGCAACAGGTGAGTATATTTCCGAATCCAGCGAAGGATAAATTGCAAATCATATTCCCAAAACGTTTTGAAGGTACGAATCTGAAGCTAATGGATATTGAAGGAAGAATTCTCAAGGAGGTTCCTGCCAGCGGAATAAAAAAATTAACGATTGATATAAGCGGCTACGAAAAAGGAGCTTATCTTATTCAGTTCAACTCGGGGAGCAATACAGTGAGTAAAAAAATAATTATTCAGTAGAAGGGAGAGAGTAGAGAATAAAAAGAAAAGGGGCCATAAACCCCTTTAATTCTTGCTAAAGCAGATGCCTTATTTAGGCTGCTCATGTTTTTTCTCGTCTTTCTTTTCAGCTTTCTTTTCGTCCTTTTTTTCAGCTTTTTTCGCATCTTTTGCGTCAGCTTTTTTCTCGTCTTTCTTAGGAGCTTCTTTTTTTTCTTGTGCTGGTTTTGCAGCATCTTGTGCGAAAGAAAGTGCTGACATTAATACTGCTGCAGCTACAGTTAACATTACTTTTTTCATTGTGTTGGTTTTTGAGTTTGATTTAGTTTTTATACCGCGCGAATGTGAAACAAAAAAGATGCCAAGATAATTGGTTTTTCGTAGTTCTATAAAAAGCATGATGTTAGGTGTGTGACCTTAATGCAATCTCAAAGTCTTCTTTCCGTAATCCACTACTGCTTTGTGTTGTTTAAGAATATCAGATCCAAGAACACCCTCTATTGGCTTCTGTTTCATGTGAGAGTAAGCTGCATTCATATGAGAAATATCAATCACAACAGACTTATAGTTTTTGATCTCAAGTGTTCCGATAGATATTTTCTTGATCACAACAAGATGACTTTTCATATTGCTTGTTTCAAGCCCGGTAGATAGCTTATCGTGCGTTTCAAACTTTTCTTCTTTTAAAAAGTTACTGATCCGTTTCTTGTCAAATACTGTTTTCGAAGCACCAGTATCAATTAGCATCCTTGCCGGCTTTCCGTTAATGCGAATATTTATAAGAAGATGGAAGCCGTCATCAAGTTTTAGAATCTTTATCGGAATTTTTATTGTTATTGGAAAATAAAAATCCCCTCCCCGTTTTCGGAAGGGGATTTTAAATTGGTATGATTACGCCACCACCTGCATCTTATCCAGCACACTCATCACTTCCTTCACCGCTTTTGCCGAAGCATCCAGAGATTTTTTCTCCTCGGCATTCAGTTTAAGTTCGATGATCTGTTCAATTCCGTTCTTGCCAAGTTTTACAGGCACTCCAAGGTAAATATCTTTCATTCCATATTCACCGTTCAGCAATGCGCAGACAGGGAATATTCTTTTCTGATCAAGCGCAATGGCTTCCACCATTTGAGCAGCAGCAGCACCCGGAGCATACCATGCCGAAGTTCCAAGTAGATTTACAATCTCTCCTCCGCCTTTTTTAGTGCGGTCAATAATTGCATCCAATTTATCTTTCGCGATAAGTTCAGTAACTGGAATTCCGGCAACAGTGGTATAACGAGGAAGCGGAACCATTGTGTCTCCATGTCCGCCCATCAGCACCGCCTGAATATCTTTTGGTGAGCAATTTAATTCTTCAGCAAGGAAAGCGCGGTAACGTGCGGTATCAAGTATGCCCGCCATTCCGAAAACTTTTGAAGAAGGTTTTTTTGCAGTGAGGTAGGCGCAATAGGTCATCACATCCAGCGGATTGGAAACAATGATGATGATGGCATTTGGGGAATGTTTGATGATGTTTTCAGTAACACCTTTTACAATCCCTGCATTGGTAGAAATAAGATCATCGCGGCTCATGCCGGGTTTGCGCGGCAGTCCCGAAGTGATTACCACAATATCCGAGTTTGCGGTTTTTGTATAATCGTTTGTGCTTCCTTTCACTCTTGAATCATAGAGATGAATGGGAGCAGCTTGCCAGATGTCGAGAGCTTTGCCTTCGGCAAAATTCGGCTTGATGTCTAAAAGCCAAACTTCGTTGGCATAATCTCTTTGTGCGATAACATCAGCGCAAGTTGCACCTACGTTTCCTGCGCCTACAACTGTTACTTTCATATGGAATATTTTTTTGGTTATTGTTTCAAAAGTGTGAAACGAAAGTATAAATTTATCCGAGACATAATTAATTCCCGATGATAGATTTTAATATACTTTTGTCATGATAGAAATCATATAATACTATCTGCTTAATTGCTTATTGATGCGTTAAATAATTTCCCCCTATCTCTTATGAAAAGAATCCTTACCCCTATTATTCTTCTCGTCTCATCTGTCTTATTCGGACAATCAGATTCTGCAAAGGATGAACGGTTCTCTGTTCACATGCAGACCACTGTTATCACGCAGCATAAGCCTTACTTCCATGCAAAGTATTCGGGCATCAACAGTTTAATTTCTCAGGAAGAGACTCAAACATCCATCACCTCAACGCTCTTTTTAGGCGCACGTTTGTGGCAAGGAGCCAGTGCCTATTTGAATCCTGAAATTGCCGGAGGATCCGGATTGAGCGGTGCGCTGGGAGTAGGGGCATCCACCAACGGAGAAACTTATCGCGTGGGCGATCCAAAACCTGCCATTTCTCTTGCACGGATTTTCTTCAGACAGCAATTTTCATTCGGAAGCGAGAAAGAATATATGGATGCAGACCAGAACCAGCTTGGAGGAATGCGCTCAACACATTTCTTAGCGCTTACTGTTGGCAAAGTAAGTCTTGCTGATTATTTTGACGCTAATTCTTTCAGCCACGACCCACGCTCGCAGTTTCTCAGCTGGGGATTAATGTCGAACGGAGCATGGGATTATCCTGCCAACGTGAAAGGATATACGCCCAGCGCCATACTTGAATACGTTACTCCGCAATACGAACTGCGTTATCATACTTCTCTTCTTCCGAAAAGCGCGAACAGCAGCGATATGAATTGGAACATTGCCCAGGCAAGCGGACAATCCATTGAATACAGCTTGAAACCCCATTTGGAAAAAGGAAAAGTGATCTTGCGGTTTTTGGCATTTTACAACACAGCTAATATGGGAAGCTACAAACAAAGCATTGCGCTTGCAGCCGACACAATTGCACCGGGCATTATTCAAACAAGGCAATACGGCAGAAGCAAATACGGGTTCGCATTCAATATGGAAGCAGAATCTCCCAACAAAGTAATTGGCGGTTTTATTCGCGCAGGGTGGAATGACGGCAATAACGAAACATGGGTGTTCACTGAAATAGACCAAACATTTTCAGCAGGATGTATTTTGAAAGGAGCAAAATGGAAGAGAAAAAATGATGCATTTGGCTTGGCTTGGGTTTATTCAGGACTTTCTCGCGCACACAGAGATTATTTACAAGCAGGGGGGAAAGGTTTCATTCTTGGCGATGGGAACCTGAATTACGGAACAGAATTTCTTGAAGAAGTTTATTATTCCTTTAGACTGCTAAAAAATAACGTTGCGTTTACTGTCGCATATCAATTTGTAAATAATCCCGGCTACAACAAAGACAGAGGTCCGGTAAATATTTTCTCGGTGAGAGTGCATGCAGAGATTTAATCAAAAGTGATTTTTTTATTTTAAGGTAAAAGAATATAAGCAATCTCCTAAAACCATTTTGATATGAAAAGAATAGCTTTAGTAATATCCTATTTATTTTCTTTTTATTTTTCTAATTGTCAGATACAAGAAGCAAATTGTTTTACAATACTTGTTGGTAAAAATGCCAGCACCGATGGTTCTGTTTTTTTAGCTCATAATGAAGATGATGCCGGAGAATTAATAGTGGATTTGCATAAAGTCCCAAGAGGATCTTCTGGTAGTAAGATCAGGATCAGCGATTCCTCGTTTATTAAGAGCAATATTCAAAACAGTTATTTGTGGATTGAAGTGCAAGCTCAGGATTTTGCAGATGAATTCATGAATGAATTTGGAGTAACTATATGCTCAAATGGAATGCAATCAAAAGAAAAGAATGGCTATGGCACCCTTGGTTATTACCTGAGAAAAACGTTGGCAATAGAGGCTAGGTCGGCAAGAGAAGCAGTAAAAATTGCGGGAAAATTAATTGAAGAATACGGCTACGCATCTTCTGGGCGTTCATACAGTATTGCGGATCCCAATGAGGCATGGTTGCTTGAAATTGTTAATGGAAAACATTGGATTGCGAAAAGATTGCCTGATGATGAAATTGCAATCATACCCAACTATTATATAATTAAAGAGGTAACCCTTTCGGATACCACAAACTATTTGGGTTCTTCAGATTTAATTAATTACGCCATGCAATCAGGCTGGTATGACCAGAAACAGTCTCAGAGCTTTAATTTTAGAACCGTATATGGAGATCCGAAGCGCCTAAGTGCAGTATGGAATATTTCCAGAAAATGGGTTGCCTTAAATTATTTTTCAAATCAACAATATGATTTCAAATCAGACTTTCCTTTTTCTTTCAAACCTAAAAGCAAGGTTGCCTTGCAGGATTTGATTTACATATTGAAGAACCACTATGAAGGAACAAAATATGAAACAAAATCAATTCGCCATAATGGCAATCCTCATAAAAATAATATTATGAGAGTTTGTTCTGAGTATAATCAGTATAGCTGTATCGCACAATTACGAAACTGGCTGCCAAGTGATATAGGAAATATATTATGGTTTTCTCCCCGAAGACCTTGTGTGCAGCCGTTTATTCCCTTATATTTTGGAACCACTGGACTCCCATCGACCTTCGAAAAAGAAAGTGGCGACAAGGCGGCAGCAGACCATTTCAATAAGGAGCAGGATTTTAAGAAATTGTTTCCAAATCAATCTTCCTTGGTATTTTATGAGTTTGCAGAAAAAACTGATCATAATTATGCATTATTAATAAGTAATATTGAAAAGGATAGGAATAATATACAATCCGAATTAATTAACAATCAAAAAGCATTTGAGCAAGATGTGTTGAAAAATTACAATGCAGATAATGGCAAAGGCAGGCAAATGGTAACAGATTATTTCTCTAAATATGCAAACCTGATTTTAGATAATTCAAAACGGAAAATTAAGGATTATAAGTAATCGAGCAGATCACTCTCTGATGAACATCGGAGGACTTAGATGAGTTATGCGCAGAGTCCATTGTAGATTTCTTTCCGTAGGAATTCTTTTGGGGAGAATGTAAGCTCCCTTAATAATTCATATTAGTAGCAAAGGAATCAGGCAGTCACTAGCTCACAAAACCAAAAGCCCTTTGTTGCTGATGCGGACAAACTACAATCATCGGTTGTTTTTATCACAAGCGGCTTGTATATCTTTTCTCCTGCGCTAATGTTGATAGGGTTTTTAAACAAGGGACCATTAAAACAAAAGGTGTGGTACTCGCCATTCTCTCCGCAGGCATCTGCATTGGCAGGAAGTGAAGAAAGAAATTCATTATCAATGATTCTTCCCGCCCATTCTTCTCCAAGGTAAGCATCGTTCGTGCAGCAAATAACTGTTTTGAATTTCAAAGCGAGAAATTCTTCAAGCAGCTTGCGCGTATCTTGTTTCCATAAAGGAAATACTGCTTTCATTCCAACCTTTGCCAGGTTGTCTTCGCGGTACTTACGCAGGTCTTCCAGAAAAATATCTCCGAAGATGACATGATGGATGCCTTCTGACTTAAAACGCAGCAATGTTTCCTCCATCTTTTTTTCATACTCAGCGTTTGTTCCCTCGTTAACATAAATTTTTACAAGCGGAATGCCAATTTGTTTTGCCTGTTCATCCAAAAGTTCTTCCCTCACTCCGTGCATCGAAACTCTTCTGAACTGTTTGTTAACAGTAGTAAGAAGATATCTTACCTCATATTCTTTTTGTTGAAGAATTTTATAAAGGCAAAGTGCGGAATCTTTTCCTCCGCTCCAGCAGAAAACAGCAGGCATCATATAGACAAAGGTATAAGGTATATTGATTTTAAGTTTTACATATGCTTTGTTTTCTTCATGGCTTCAAACCTTCCTTATGACAAACTGTCGTTAAAAAATGTTAACAACAGTATGGTATGTGTTTTGACAAGCAGATATTTGTATTTTTAACTTTTAATTTCAAATCTTAAACTTAAAACTATGATGATGTTCGATCCAATTTTAATGGCAATCACAATTGTATTCATGGGCATTGGTATGTTCGTGAGTTCACGACTGAAAAAGAAGTTTGCCGAATACTCTCAAACTCCCCTCAGTTCTGGGCTAAGTGGAAAAGAGGTTGCAGAAAAAATGCTGCGCGATAATGGTATAATGGATGTTAAAATTACTTCTGTTGAAGGTCAGCTTACCGATCATTATAATCCGCTCACAAAAACGGTTAATCTCAGCAATGAAGTGTATGGCGGGCGCAATATTGCCTCTGCCGCAGTAGCTGCTCACGAGTGCGGACACGCTGTTCAGCATGCCCATGCTTACTCATGGCTTTCTTTACGTTCTGCAATTGTTCCCATTGTTAATATCAGTTCAAAGATGATGAATATTATTTTCTTTGCCGCATTTTTCTTTGGGGCTATTTATCATATGTATAATCAGATGCTTGTATTAATAATAATTTGCGAAGGAGTGATTACCGCTTTTTCCATAATAACTCTTCCTGTGGAATTAGACGCAAGCAAACGTGCGTTGGTATGGCTGGATGGTTCAGGCATTGCGCGTGGTGCGGAACACGAAAAAGCAAAAGATGCACTTAGCTGGGCAGCCAAGACGTATTTTGTTGCCGCACTTGCCGCACTTGCACAGTTACTTTACTTTATTACTTTGTTTTTGGGAAGGAGGAGGGATTAACACGAGACCCCCAACCTTCCCTAAAGGGGAGGATTTAGGCGGGGTGCTTATTCCTTCACCACTCTTACTTCAGTTCTCCTGTTCTTCTGTTTCCCTTTATCGGTATCGTTTGAAGCGAGTGGCTGTGTATCGCCATATCCTTTTGCCAGCACTCTGCTCTCTGTAATTCCTTTTTTGATGAGATAATCACGAACAGTGTTTGCTCTTTCCTGCGAAAGTTTCAGGTTGGCATCCGGGTTTCCCACATTATCTGTATGTCCTGCGATCTCGATCACAAGAGTTTTTTTGAAATGCATATACTCAACAAGTTCATTCAGTTCTTTGTATGATTCCGGACGAAGTGTTGCTTTTCCTGAATCGAAGAGAACGTTGTCTAAGGTGTATTGCTTTGGTAATTCAAATTGAATGGTAACTTCAAAGCTCAGCAGTTCGCCTTTGGTGTTTGGAACATCTATTACGGTATAACTCTCATCGCTGGTAAATGCTTTGTACTTTACATTGTATTTATCCCCCTTTGGAATAAGGATATCAAATTTTCCGTTCTCTTTTGTAACTCCTGAAAAAATTTTCTTTGTCTTTATGCTTTCGAAAATCACCTGCTCGCCAACTTGTGGTTTATTTTTCTCATTGATGACGGAAGCAGTGATGAGGGCATCTTTTTCTGTGGGCTCAAATTTCTGAGCACATAACCTCATTCCAAAGAGCGAGGGCAGAATAAGTAATAGAGTTATTTTTTTCATTTGGATAAATATCTTACTCTGAATTCTGTTCTTCTGTTTTGAGAATGTTCTTCTTCTGTACATTCAACACCTTCTTTGCAGCGATTTACTAGTTGTTGTTCCCCCATTCCGTTTCCATGGATCCTGTTTTTGTCAATTCCTTTTGAAATAATATACTCCACAGCAGCGGATGCCCGTTTCGCAGATAGTTTCTTGTTGAATTCTTTATCTCCTCTGGAATCAGTATGAGAAATTATTTCGATAGAGATGTTGGGATTTTTTTTCATTATTTCTATCGGTTTATTAAGAGTAAGCATGGCTTCGGAAGATATTTCCCATTTGCCGAAGTCGTAATATATTTTTTCGATAATTATTAAACTGTCCAGTTTTTTCTTTCCCTGTAAACTTGAAGCTTTCAGCCATGGGTCGTTGTAATAAACTGAACTAAGTCCATTTTGATCAGGGGGGAGAAAATAAAAATGAAAATATTGGTTGTCGTGTGATTTTAGCCTTTTCAGGACGTTCCCATTCATGTCTGACAAAAAAACCTCTTTTGAAAACACCGAGGGGTCTTTCTCATCCAACATCAAGGTGTAATTTTGGTTTACAGGCAGATTTTTAAAATGAAAATTTCCATTCATGTCAGTTACGATAGATTTTCGCATTTTATTTTCTCCGCTGGTTAAAATTAGTTTAGAGTATGCAAGTGGGGTACGTTTCTTTTTATCGGAAAAAATCCTTCCATTTATGTCCGTCAGCAAGTTTCCCTCATCAACAGTAAGGTGTGAGATTGTATTCGAATCGTTAGCGATTAATTCATACTTGAATGTTGTACTGCTTTCACTCTCTGTTATTTGTTTTCCATCACGAGTGGTCATAATTACTTTTTTAACGGTAAATGATGGCGGAAAAGAATCTATGGAAATGGTGTAGTTTTTTCCTTCTGTCAGATGTAGGAAAGTATAAGAACCAAAAAAATCAGTATTTGTTGATTGTATCACCTCTCCTTTGGTGTCTGCAAGACTTACTTTTGAATTTGAAAGAGGAGTGTTTTCTTCGTTTGTATAAAAAATACCCGATATAGAAAATCTTTTTACAGAAGGAAGCTCATCCTTCTGGTCTGCTATTGAATCGGCAAGAGTTATTGATCCTGTATCAGCAGCAATAGCGGATTGTTTTATTGCGGCTGCTTCTAAGTACTGGGTTTGAACGAATTCTTGTTTATCGGAATTCCAGGAAATTCTTCCCGCATAAGTTGAATCTGAACTCTTTGTCAAACTAACCAAGCTAACATCCAGGTCATAATCGTATTTAGGCCAAGGATGACGATCGTATTCGTCTTTGGGAACGTATGTGTTGAGAAGCATCTTTTTAGTAGCATATCCTTTTTTATAAAATTCGACAGAATAATTTATGACATTATATTGCTTATCAGTATTGGCGCTCAATACGAGAATAAATTCTCCATCGCTTGAACTGGCAATCTGTTGGGTGTATGCCCATTTATCTGATTTTATTATTCCTTTTTCTATGCGGACTATTCGTGACTTAACTCTAATTATAGTGGAAGCAGGATCAGTCCTTCCGTTTAAAATAAATTTTGGTTTAACAGTGATGCTTGATTTGGAAGGAGTTTTTTGGCAGAAAAGGTGTGTGGCAGCTACAAGTAAAACACATGTTGCAATAATTTTTTTCATATAGGTACTTACGTGACTATGTACAATTTCCTACAAATATAGATATTAAATAAATAATGTGTTGAATATTTACTTATATTCGCTCCCCTTAAAAGCAGGTATGCAGGGATACCTGAAACATAATCCGTTCCAACTCCTGCTCAGGAACAAAGTCTCCCCCGACAATAAATGGGAAAAATAAAATGTCAGAAGTTAAAGAACAAAATGCCACTGCAACTGCTGAAGGCGCAGAACCAAAACAAAATTACAAAGACGTAGAACCAAACATCCAGTACGAAGCTGTTGACTGGACTACAATCGGAAAGAAGCAAGATTCTTATAACTCTTCCGAAAAAACACGCCTCGAAGGAATTTACTCTTCTACTATTACCAACATTGCTGAACACGAAGTTGTTGAAGGCACTGTGGTAGGTAAAAATGAAAAAGAAGTGATAGTTCGCATCGGTTACAAATCTGATGGCGTAATCCAGCTCAATGAATTCCGTTACAACCCTAATCTTGAATTAGGTGAGAAGGTAGAGGTTTATATTGAAAAGCAAGAAGACAAAGAAGGACAGTTAATTCTTTCGCATAAAAAAGCACGTATTGTTAAAGGATGGGATAGAATGAATGCTGCTCTTAACAGCGGTGAGATCATTAACGGATTCATCAAGTGCAGAACAAAAGGCGGACTGATTGCTGACGTATTTGGTATAGAGTGCTTTTTGCCCGGTTCACAAATCGACATGAAACCTGTTCGCGATTACGATCAGTATGTAAATAAGATCATGGAATTGAAAGTGGTGAAGATTAATCAGGAGTTCCGTAACGTAGTGGTATCTCACAAAGCGTTGATCGAAGCAGAAATTGAAGAGCAAAAGAAAGTCATTATCTCAAAAATGGAGAAAGGGCAAGTGCTTGAAGGAACTGTTAAGAACATTACTTCTTACGGTGTATTCATCGACCTTGGCGGAGTTGACGGACTTATTCATATCACAGATCTTACTTGGGAAAGAATCAATCATCCTGAAGAGATCGTTAAATTAGATGATAAGATCAATGTTGTTATACTTGATTTCGATAACGAGAAGAGACGCATTTCTCTTGGCTTGAAACAATTGAAAGCACATCCTTGGGATAAACTGGATACAGAATTAAAGATCGGAGATAAAGTGAAAGGGAAAGTTCGTGCGATAGAAGATTACGGAGCATTTATTGAAGTAATGCCTGGCGTTGAAGGTCTTATTCACGTTTCAGAAATTTCGTGGTCGCAGCACCTTCGCTCAGCAGGGGATTTTCTGAAAGCGGGTGACGAAATTGAAGCAGTTATTGTTATGCTTGACAAAGAAACACGCAAGATGTCTCTCAGTATCAAACAAATGACAACCGATCCTTGGGCTACCATTCTTGATAAATATCCTAAAGGTTCAAAACATTCTGCTGTTGCCAAGAATATCACCGGTTTTGGAATATTTGTAGAACTAGAACCGGGCATTGACGGATTGATTCATATTTCTGATCTGTCTTGGAACAAAAAGTTCAAGCATCCTTCCGAGTTTGCTAAACTTGGAGATAAAATAGACTGCGTAGTAATGGAAGTGGATGCTGAAAACAAACGCATCAGTTTAGGTGTAAAACAGCTCGAAGAAAATCCATGGGATGCTTTCGAATCAGTTTTCACTCTTGATTCCGTTCACAAAGGAACGATCACTAGTTTAACTGACAAAGGAGCTATCGTAGCGCTTCCATATGGTGTAGAAGGATTTGCTCCTAAAAAACATCTTGTTAAGGCGGATGGTTCTAATGCAGCTGCTGATGAACAATTGGATTTCAAAGTCCTTGAGTTCAACAAAGAAACACGTAAAATAATTGTTTCGCATACACGCATGCACCAGGAAGCTACCGAGGAGCAGAAAAAAGTTGAAAGAAAAGAAGAAAAAGAAGCAATAAAAAAAGTTCAGGAAAGCATCAGCTCCAACACGCTGGGGGATCTGGAAGGATTAGCTAAATTGAAAAGAGAGATGGAAGGTGGACATTGATTGTCTTTTTAAAAATAAGGAAACCCTCTTCGTTCATTCGGAGGGGGTTTTTGTTTTATATTTGTCTGTCCCTATTAAAATAAAAATCTGTACTGATCTGCTAATGAATACAAAATTGGCTGTTGTTAGCAGATTAGTATTCAATTAGTAATTTAGTAGATAACAATTAATCTATGTCTGCAGAAACTATCCTCATACTTGATTTCGGTTCACAATACACGCAGTTGATCGCACGGAAAGTACGTGAACTGAATGTTTATTGCGAGATACATCCGTATAATTTTGTTTCAAGTTCCAAGTTTCAGGTTTTAAGTTATAAAGGAATTATTTTGTCGGGGAGTCCATTCTCTGTTCGTCAGAAAAATTCTCCTCAGCCCGATTTGAACAGCATCCGAAAAAAAGTTCCGCTCCTTGGAGTATGTTATGGGGCTCAATTACTCGCTCACAAATCTCGAGGAGAAGTTCAGCCATCCAAGCACCGTGAATACGGAAGAGCCAACCTCTCTTTTGTGAATAATGATTCTGTTCTGTTTAAAAGTATTTCTCAAAACTCTCAAGTATGGATGAGTCATGCGGATACCATCGCATCGGCTCCTGCTGATTTTGAGATCACTGCCAGTACAAATGATGTGAAGTATGCCGGTTTTCATATTCATGGCGAAAAAACATACGGCATACAATTTCATCCGGAAGTATATCATACCACCGAAGGGCTTGTCTTGCTGAAAAACTTTGTAGTGGATATTTGCAAATGCTCACAATCATGGACTCCTTCTTCTTTTATTCAAACTACCATTAATGAGCTCAGGCATAAACTTGGCACTGATAAAGTAGTAATGGCACTTTCGGGAGGCGTGGATTCAACGGTGGCTGCAATACTTCTTCACAGATCGATAGGAAGAAATCTATTTTGTATTTTTGTTGATAACGGATTACTGCGCAAAAATGAATTTAAAAATGTTTTGCATTCTTATAAAGATATGGGGCTGAATGTGAAAGGAGTTGACGCGAAAAAAGCATTTTATAAAGCGCTGAAAGGAAAAAAAGATCCCGAGCAAAAACGCAAAGCCATTGGGAAAACGTTCATAGATGTTTTCGATAAAGAATCGCACAAAATAAAAAAAGTGAAATGGCTGGGGCAAGGAACCATTTATCCTGATATTATCGAAAGCGTTTCGGTGAAAGGTCCTTCTGCCACCATTAAATCACATCATAACGTAGGTGGTCTTCCCGCAAAAATGAAATTACAAGTGGTGGAGCCGCTCAATACTTTATTTAAAGATGAAGTAAGAAGGGTGGGCAAGGAGTTAGGAATTACGCCAACTATTTTAGGGCGTCATCCTTTTCCGGGTCCGGGACTTGGGATTAGGATTCTCAGTGATATCACCGAAGAAAAAGTACGAATCTTGCAAGAGGTTGACCACATTTATATTGAAGGACTGAAGAATGCCGGATTATACGATCAGGTTTGGCAGGCAGGAGTCATACTCACGCCAATTAAAAGTGTGGGTGTGATGGGCGATGAACGCACGTATGAAAATATGGTGGCGCTTCGAGCTGTAACTTCAACGGATGGAATGACTGCAGACTGGTGCCATCTGCCCTATGAATTTCTTGCAAAAATCTCGAATGAGATTATTAATAAGGTGAAAGGTATAAATCGTGTGGTGTATGATATAAGTTCTAAACCGCCTGCAACAATAGAATGGGAGTAGAAAGGCGCCCCGTCCCTAAAGGGTGAAAAAAATGAAAAAGAAATATTATACTTATTATTATTTACGTACTTTAGGATGGAGACTGATTGCTTTGCTGTTCTTACTCCCTTTAGGGTTGGGGCAAGTTTTTTCTCAACAGTCAACCCCTCCATTAATTAAAAAATCCGATAAGATAGAAACCATCGAAGGAAAAAAATTCTATATCCATTTGGTTGAAAAAGGGCAAACACTTTACTCTATTGCTAAGGCGTATGGCACAACGGTGGATATTATTCTCTCCAATAATCAGGATATAAGTGCTGGATTGAAATCAGGTAAAAAAATCAAAATTCCTTTTAGTGAAAATACCGAGGCGATAAAAAAGGAGATCGAAAAACAGGTTTCTGCTAAGTCGCAAACACTACCTCCGAAAAAAGAAATTGTCTCCAATGCTCTTTCGAAAGAGAAGGACACAGCATATAAAAAAGAGACCGTTGCACTCGATCTGAAAAATACTATGAATATTTCATTGCCTGTTCAGAAAAAAGACAGTACCGGTGTAATTGTAAAATATAGTATGAAAAATGAAGCCGATCTTCATGTTGCTCTTTTTCTTCCGCTTTCATTAAATAGCATTGATGAAATAAATACAGATAAAATTGCTATGGGTGATGAAAAAATTTCGGAGGATGTAAAAGCAGGAATTGAATTTTACGAAGGTGCGAAAATGGCTTTTGACTCGCTGAGAAGGGAAGGATTCAAAGGTTACCTGCATGTTTATGATTATAATCTTGACTCTGCCGGGTTTGAAAAGCTTCTTAAAAATTCAGAGCTTAAAGAAATGGATCTAATAATTGGTCCTTTGCACGGAAAAAAATTCGAAGCGGTGGAGAAATTTTCAAAAGAGCACAATATTAGTATAATAGCGCCTTTTTTGACTAACAACAATATTCTTCTTGGTAATCCTAATGCCAGTAAAGTTACACCATCTTATGTTACGCAGGCAGATGCACTGGCGCAATACGTTTCGGAAAACTTTTCGGGGCAGAATATTATACTGTTTAATAGTGCAAATCCCAAAGACAAACCTTATCTGAATACGTTCAAGAGGGTAGCTAATCCCATACTTCAGAAATCAAACGCTGACACGGTGAAAGAAATTACTTTTACTACACTGCAGGATTTTACAAGAAAAACAAAGCCGAATATTGTTGTAATCCCATCTTCCAATCAATCTTTTGTTACTGAAGCGGTGAATAAATTGTTTTTAGACAAGCAGGAAAATCAGGACAGTATTATTGTTTTTGGAATGAATAATTTTCAAGATATAGAAAGTTTGGATTTTGGTTATCTCAACGCGCTTCATGTGTATGTTGCATCTTGCTCATTTGTTGATTACAACAATGCTCAGACCCAAAAATTTATTCTTAAATATAGAAAGGAATTTAAAGGAGAACCAACTTCACACGTTTTCAGCGGATTTGACATTGCCCTGTATTACCTTAGCGCGTTGAGGAAGTACGGGCATTACCTGAACAAAAAGCTTCCGGAACTCAAGCAAAAAGGAATCCAAACTGAATTTAACTTTTATCAAGCCGACAGCGAAAATGGATATGAAAACAAAGGTGTTGGGATTATGAAGTTTGAGAATTATTCCTACACCAGAGTAAAGTAAATTAAGGGGCATATTCATATGCTCCCGGAGTTATGGTGGGATTGGCAAGGCGTGGATTTCCACTGAGGTCATAAGGGAATAAATTCATAAAAGCATTATTCCCTTTTCCAATAGCGGAAGAATAGGGGCTTTTTATCCGATAATCATTATTCCTTGTATCGTAAAAATAGGGGGGGCTATTGATAACTACATTTTCATATTGAGCTCCTGTTGTGTCGAGAGAGGTCCTTAAAACAGAGTAATGAAATTTGTAATTGAAAGAAGCAGGCGCTCCGCTTTGATCAAGTTTGATTTCATCGCCAGAATTTAAATCTCCATAAACTATACAGTTGTAAAAGAACGCGCTGTCAAGAGTACGGATTTGAACGTTTCCATTAATATCTTTATAGTAATTGTTCAGCAGCAAAACAGGTAACTGTCTGTTGTTGCCACTCCAGTAATTGGCAAAGGTGCAGTGGTAAAAATTATATTTTCCTCCTAAGGTAAGTGCGGTAACATACTGCCCGCAGTTTGCAAACACACAATTCCATCCTTTTACATAGGATCCCTGTGCAAACAAGGCAGCAATACTCATGTTCCTTATAATAGTGTTGCTGATCGTGAGAGTAGGATTTGCGGATGAGCCCATTGTGTCCACTTGAATTCCGATGGCTCCGTTTTTAATGACTGCCCAGTCAACCACATTGTTAATGCTTTGAGGTGATAAACGGATTTCGCCCCATTGCCCTGCGGCTTCGGCATATTCAGGTTCAAGCCGATCTCCTTGGAAAATTACTTTTTGAGAACTGTTTCCATTTATTTTCAGTGTAGCGCCACTGTCAATGTATAATACGGCATTCGGATGCATGTAAACTTTTGCTCCTTGATCAATGGTAAGTGTGCATCCTGCAGGCACTACTGCATACGCATAAATTACATGAGGTTTATCATTCGTCCAATGTGCATTGCAGGGAATTACTGAATATCCGGGAAAACCATCTGCCGGAAAAGTATTGGGAGTATAGAAGTAGGAATTTTGTCCCCATGCTTCAAGATCCACATCCTGAATGTTTCCGTTTGTTTCAAATACAACTGAATCGCGGATAATAAGCGGACTATTCTGATTATTGGGATCAACGGTTACTTCCGCAAATACAAAAATGCTGTCCTTTGCTCTTATTTCCACATCGCTGAATGAAACGCCTTTCGACCCATCCACATTAATCCTGAAATGGGAAGATGTGCCCCGCGCCAGCCGGATAGAGGATATTTTTATGGGTTGAGAATTGCGGTTGTAAACAAGGAACGTTTTTGTAGTGGATCCCACCGTAGTAAAAACTGTATCAAATAAAATTGATTGTGTGGAGAAGTCAATCTTAGCGGATGAATCGGTAATGAGATGGTCTTTTTTGCATGAGATTATGCTGATTAAGCAACTTACTAGGGCAATTACAGGGATTCCTTTGAGAAAATTCATAATGGCAAATATAATAACAGGGCCGTAACGACACGGGAATAAAAATATTCTATTATATTTGCCATCCGAAAACCGAAGTAATCAAAATCAATCAGTATAATCTAATTAACAATGAAAAAAGGCATTCATCCGGAAAATTATCGTTTTGTTGTATTTAAAGACGTATCAAATGATTATGCATTCCTTACTCGTTCCACAGCTGAAACAAAAGATACCATTAAATGGGAAGATGGCAATGAATATCCATTGGTAAAGCTTGAGATATCAAATACCTCCCATCCTTACTTTACGGGTAAGATGAAGCTTATTGACACCGCAGGTCGTGTAGATAAATTCCGCACCCGATACGAAAAGAAAGGAAAGAAATAAAAGATTATTTTCTGAGTTCTCTTTAAAAGAGAATAAGATATAACATTTAGGATAAATTCGATATAACACAAATAAAAAAAGGGACACTATTGCGTCCCTTTTTTTATTTGTGTTCCTGAAGGAATTAGCCTCTTCCTTGACCTGGTTTTACAGCAGGTTTGGTTTTTGCTTTTCCTTTGTCTTTTGCAGCAGCTTCAGCAGTAGCAATTGAATCTTGCTTTGCTTTTTCAGCAGCAGCAGCAGCAGCAACAGCAGCTTCTTCAGCAGCTTTTGCAGCAGCAACAGCTGCGTTTGTTGAATCAGCAACACGGATAGAATCCTGTGTAGCTTTTGCTTTCGCTTCGAGTTCAGCTTGGCTTGGTCCGCAAGCGATGAATGATAACATTCCACCTGCAATAACGAGTGTGAGTAGTTTTTTCATAGTACTATTAAATTGTTTGTTTTAGGTTAACCGATGCAAAAGTATATTTATTTTGACATGTGCAAGCATTTTATTTTATTTTATTTTATTTTATTTAATCAGTTCATCTCTGCCGCTTTCTGCCCTCCGACTGACTTTTCAAACGGGTGTCACTATATCTTCTGTGCTTAAGAATTTTTATCCGAGCAGAGTTTCCTCCGAAGGAGTCCTTTCCGATCCGAAGGATTCCTACAGAAAGAATCTACGATCGAACTGTTCAGGGTCTCTGCGCATAACTTATCAGGATCTTTGTTCGAAGGACGACTTAGGAGAGATGGAGGCTAAGGGGGAAGAAGTCGCAAGGCAATCGGGTTAAACGGCATTGATTTCTATTAACATAGGAGTGATGAAAAAAAGAGAAGGGCGGCAAAATAAATAATTGTAACAAGTAGGTTCTTAGCATAAAAATTAAAATGCTATGAATCCACTAACAACCT
>JACRAL010000067.1 GCA_016213435.1 Bacteroidota bacterium | reverse complement strand
ATGGGTGAAATATTAATAGCTAAAACACCAAACACGATAAAGCTCCGGAGGAGCGACAGAGAAGGTGTGGAAACAATATATCACTCCTCCGGAGCTTAACCTTGGCGGAGATTCTTTTTCTATTAATATACCGCTCCTACCGGAGCTTTTCAGGGGTTTTTCAAGAACTAAATTGTTACCTTTAATCTATATACCCCAAACTCTGTAATCGCTTTTTAATTTCATCATCAATTGGTGATTCAATCGGGTTGCTGCTGTACCTGCGGTTACCATCATAACTATTTATATATTTAAAAGGATATTGCAGTTTGAATTCAGGGGTGAAGATATCATGTATAACATCTCCATCCATATCCATTGCAACCGGGAATCCCGATAAGGCCAGGAGGGTGGGAGTGATATCCAATACAGATGACAGACTGCGTACAGGATTATTCTTTCTTACTCCGGGACCTGCAAAAATAAACACCCCATCTTCGTCAAAATGTCTGGCTGAATTAATTCTCGTCCTTTTAAAAACACGTTCATTTCCGGACATGCCATGATCCGATACTAATGCTATTATGGTATCCTCATCAGCCGTTTTAAGAAATTCTCCTACTACTTCATCAATATACGTATAATAATCAGGAATCAGTTTACCGTAACGTCTTATCTTGTCTTTTTCAATATCAACTGAAAAGCGCTCAGGTTCCATATACGCCCAGTACTTGTGTCCGGCAACGTCAATTCCTGCCATATAAAACGTCAAAAAATCCGGATTGGACTGTTGTTTTATATGAAGCGCAATATCCTTATATGAGCGATCGATATTATATACGCTGGTTATCAATCTCAGGCTGTCTTCCTCAACGGTTGACAGACGTTCTTGCTCATTCCAGATATTTTTTAAAAATTCATGAATGTCGTCTAATTTATCCGTGGGACGAATTAAGGGTTTAATATTCTCAAAAAGCGATTCGGGATAGGTCTGTTTTTCAAAAGAGGTTGTCCTCAATCTCGATTTCCGTGTTAACTCAACAAATTCATCTGACAAATCAGCGGATGAATCCTTTTTTCTCTTTGCCAAATCGAGATCTTTCGCTTTATAACCCAGGATACCGCAGACCATATACCCATTAACAGGTTCAGCAGGCCAACTGTTCCACCATCCAACAACACCAACCGTTTTATTGTAATCACCTAAAATCTCCCATATCGCCTTACTTTTCCGCATATTTGACGTGTAAGGAACAAGTTTCTTTGTCACAGAATCTTCTGTAACAAAACCTTCTATTCCATGTTTGTAAGGTAATTTACCGGTACTAATGCTACTCCATAACTCAGGAGACAAAGCCGGACATAACGTTTTTAATGGTCCATAACTGCCCCTTTGAAGCAAAGAACTTATATGGGGTAATTTGCCTTCTTTCACAAGAGGGTTCATAATTACCCAGGTAAGGGCATCAAGTCCCATAAGAATAATT
>JACRAL010000063.1 GCA_016213435.1 Bacteroidota bacterium | reverse complement strand
CTGGCGGGAATCATCACATTAGTGTTTGCGTTTAGATTCTATCGCCTAAGAACAGATAAGGCAGCCGTCAGGTTAATGCTTTGCTGTTTCGCTTACTTGCCGATTGTGTTAATTATTCTTGTAACTGAAAAGTTTCTATGAAGAAGCAAATAAAAAATACAGAATAATAATTTAACGATTGCTCACGGGCAGGCATAAATCCTTCCTTTGCTCCTGTGAAATAACACTGAATATCCCTGTCACCTAATCTTTTCCACAAGCTTAAGAAATAAACCCATCGCATCCTCTTTGGGCTTGTCAAAACTATAGTGAATGCAATTATTTAAATAATTCCAGATTATTTTTTCATCATATTGATCTTTTACTTCCTTCACTACTTTATCAATGTTTTCCACACCAAACCGGAGTGATTTATACAAAGCCGCTGCAACATCTTCATCAAGTTCCTTATTGGCAACCCAACAGGCAAATACAAATGGAAGCCCGGTAAAATTTCTCCATTCTTCCGAAAGGTCATATACATGATTAAATTTTTGTGAAAGAGAAAAGTTCCGGTCGCCAATTATTACTCCGGCTGTAGTTCCCTTGATGTTTTCTTCGTATCCCTTTGTTGCCTGAATCCATGTAGGCGAAACTTTCCAAGAGTGTTTTGCAAGAATTTGCACGAGCATGACTGAAGTCCTCGACTGATAATCAAGAAAAATGTTTTTAATTTCTTTCAAAGGAACCTCGCTGTAAAGCATCACTGTCTTTACAGGCCCATTGGCACCGATGCAGAATCCGGGAATAATAAAATGTTTTTCTAATTCAGGGATGATTGCTATCGGAGCAAGTCCGATATCTACCTGATTAGTTCTCAATTTTTCCGCGCACACGGAAGGAACATCCAGCGAAAGGGAATAATCTTTCAGGAAACCGGAATTTTGAATTCCGTAAACAAAAGGTTTTGCATTTATATAGGATACAGCGGAAATTCTGAGCATACCTTAATTTTATACTATCACCACTTCCCTTTCCAACTCCACGCCAAACTTTTCTTTTACCGATTCCATTATTTTTCCAGAGAGTTCAAAAACTTCCGATCCGTTTGCGTTTCCATAATTCACGAGCACAAGCGCCTGGTCTTTGTGCACACCGGTATTGCCCACATGTTTTCCTTTCCATCCGCATTGTTCGATGAGCCAGCCGGCAGCGAGTTTCCACCCCGCCCCGCCCCGCCCCAAAGGAGAGGGAGGAAAAGCAACTATATCAGGAAATTTTTTCTTTAGCTCTATGTACTGTTCCACAGGAATAGTTGGATTCTTAAAAAAGCTTCCTGCATTTCCCAACACTTCAGGATTAGGAAGTTTGCTTTTGCGAATATTACAAACAGCTTGAGAAATTGAAGCGATAGAAACTTCCTTCACTCCCATTTTCTCCATTTCCTGATTGATCACTCCATAACTTGTATTTAATTTCGGTTTCTTGAAAAGTCTGAACGTAACTGAAGTAATGATAAACTTCCCTTTTGCTTCACGTTTAAAAATGCTGTCGCGATAACCGAATTGACAGTCGAAATGACTTAAATGGATAGTATTTTTCTCTTTCAAGCTAATTGCTTCCAGTTCGAAAAAAACTTCTTTCTGTTCTACTCCATAGGCTCCAATGTTCTGAATGGGCGCAGCACCCACCGAACCCGGAATAAGTGAAAGATTCTCCACCCCAGCATAATTATTCTTAATGCAATGTAAAACGAATTCATGCCAAATGACACCGGCTCCTGCTTTAACATAATAATTCTCAGAATCTTCTTTTATCAATTCTATTCCTGTAATACAATTCTTTAGAACAAGGCCGTCAAAGTTTTTAGTGAAAAGAATATTGCTTCCGCCACCCATGATTAATAGCGGAGACACCCCATCCCTAAAAGGTGAAATCTTTTTGTGGTCTAATAAATTCTGAATATCGGAAATGGAATTGGCTTCAAGAAAATATTTTGCAGAAGCATCAATGCCAAAGGTGTTTAATTTTTTAAGAGAGAAGTTCTCTACAAGATTCATAAGCACAAAGGTAGAAGGAAAGTTTCATTACACTGTTTAATTTGAAAATGGCTGTTCAATTTTCAAGTTAGCTACCCATTTTAACAATCAACTCAAACTCTTCTTTCCCAAGCGGCATCACCGAAAGTCTTCCCTGACGAACAAGATAAATGTTCTGCAGCTTTTTTTCGGCTTTTATTTCTGAAAGAGAAACTGATTTCTTAAGCGATTTATGAAATGCTAAATCCACTACCGACCAGTCTTCTTTTGTAGTTGGATCTTGGTAAGCTTCTTTTGCAACTTTTGCAATCCCTTGCACCGCTTTTTCTTCTCCGCTGTGATAGAACAAAACCATATCTCCGTTCTTCATTGCGCGGAGGTGTATACGGGCTGCATAATTGCGCACTCCTTCCCACATGGTTTTTCCATCTTTTACAAACTGCGACCAAGAGTAAGTTTCTGGCTCGGATTTAACGAGAAAATAATTCATGATTAGAATATTCTGAAATTAATTTATACGTTTCAATTTCCGGTACAGATAACGAAAACATACAGATATACGGAAATACAAATTGATCCGAACCTGTATCGATCCGTATTTCTGCAACTCTGTAAAAATCCGTTATCTGTACCACAATCAATATATATTATCGGTACCGTTTTTCATCATTAAAACATTTTTCTGTAACAGCGTTTGCGCTTGTGCTGAATGTGTTCGTAATTCTTCCAGTTGGCAATGGCATTCTGGTTGGTTTCAAAGATACCTGTGGTTTCGATGTACTTCAATCCCTTGCTGAGCATTTCTTTCTGAATCTCTGCCATAAGAATTACTCCCGCACCGGTGGACATCACTTCCTTTTTTACACCCGTTAACATCTGATCCATCACATCCTTTCCTTTTCTTGCTTTCAGAATATGCCAAAAACCAAAAGGAAAAAGTTTCCCATTTGCCTTTTGCATGGCTTCCGATAAACTGGGCAGTCCTACAATGAATCCGATCAACTCTCCTTTCATCTTCACCATTTTTACAAATTCCGGATTGAGAAGTTTAATGTACTTCTCTTTATAAAACGCCATCATTTTAGGAGTAAACTCGGTAACATAAGGAAGTTCGCTGAACGCATCGTTCAGTATTTTAAAAATAGTATCTGAATGCGGAAGAAGTTCTGCCATGGTTTTGAAATACAGGACTTCTATGCCATAACGTTTCTGAATAAGCGCAGCTCCGCGATTTGCTTTTTCAAAAGGTACTTGCCCCACAGTTAAACGAAATTCCACCCAATCATTTTCTTTTATGTAGCCGAGTTTTTCCAAATACTGATGATAATAAGGATGATGATACACCGAACCGATGGATTGTAAGTGATCGAATCCTTCCACAAGCATTCCCTGCGTATCAAGGTTTGCAAATCCGAGCGGACCGTGAATGCCGATCATGCCTTGTTCTTTTGCCCAGACTTCGGCAGTAGAAATAAGTTTTGCCACCACTTCGGCATCGTCAAAAAAATCAAGACGGGAAAAGCGTGCCATCTTTTCCTCGGTCTTTTTATTGTAAGCTTCATTGATAATGCAGCCGATCCTTCCCACGCATTTTCCATCCTTGAATGCCAGCCAGAACTTTGCTTTGCAGAAATTAAATGCAGGATTTGTTTCCGGGAAAATGGATTTTATTTCTCCTGCCTTAAGTGGCGGAACCCAAAACTTATTGCCTTTGTAAATTTCAAAAGGGAGATTTACAAAAGCTTTTGCGTCTGACTTGGTTTTAACTTCTTTTATTTCTATTGACATAATGCACAAATATATTAAAAGCCTGTGTCGCCTCACCTCAACCCCTCTCCACAAGAAAAGGGCGCATGATTTGAAGTCCTCCCTGCTCCGAAGGAGTCCCTTCGGGAAATGGGAAGATTTAGGTGGGCCACTAATTCATTCCCCTCCTCTTCTTAATATTCTCATAGGCCTCCTGAACTTTCTTAAATTTCTCGGTGGCTGCACGCTGCACTTCTTCGCCTTCCTGTGCTACTTTATCCGGATGGAATTTAAGTGCCATTTTGCGGTATGCTTTTTTTATTTCTTCATCCGTAGCATCTTCTGTTGTTTCTAGAATTTTGTAGTCGCTCGCTTTATCGCGGTAATACATCGCCTTGATGGAATTCATATCCGCAGAAGTGATGCCGAGGTAATAAGCAATCTGCTCTATGGTGGAAATTTCAGAAGGATGAAGATGCCCGTCCGCACTTGAAAGTCCGTAGAGATAATGAATTAGCTGCAAGCGCGAAGCCAGCGGCATGAACTGTTTAATCTGAGTGCACACATCCTGAACCGGAATATCGCGCTTGAGCATTTCTCTCAGCAGCAGCATATCCTGACTGGCTTTCTGTTCGCCAAACTGCCTTATAAAAAAATTCCGAACAAACTCCACTTCCGATTTTGTTGCTTTGCCATCGCTTTTCATCACAGCGGCAGAAAGCACAAGGAGCGAAGCGGTAAAATCATTCACGCTGTGCCGCGGAGCAAAAGTGGTGTTCCCGGAATGCACGCTTACTTCGGATTCATCTACCATAGAGCCGAGCGCGAAACCAAGGATTGCTCCCATGGGTCCGCCAAGCGCCCACCCTAATCCACCTCCCAGCCATTTTGCAAACTTTGCCATCTCTACTAAATTACTAATAGGTACGAATTTACTAATCTAAAACATCCAGCATCAAACCTCAATTAGTATATTAGTAGATAAATATTTTATCTTTGCTTGCCTTTTAACCAAATTGAAAAAACAAAATTATGGCAACTACACAAGATATCGGCATAGGAACAGTAATTCGTTACAACGGTGATCTCTGCACCATCACCGAATGCCAGCACCGCACACCGGGAAATAAACGCGCATTTCTTCAGGTAAGAATGCGCAACCTGCGCACAGGAAAAATGCTTGACAACCGCTACCGTTCAGGCGAAGAAGTTGAAATAGCACGCCTTGAATATACAATGATGCAATACCTCTATCCCGAAGGAGAAACACTGGTATGCATGGATCCTATCACGTTTGAACAGATTTACGTTCCGAAAATTCTTTTTGGCGAAGGAACTAAATTCCTGAAAGAGAATATGGAAGTGAAAATAGGAATTGAAAGCGATATTCCAATTTATGCTGAACCGCCCACATTTGTGGAAGTAGAAGTTTCGCAAACCGAGCCCGGTGTTAAAGGCAATACAGCAACTAACGCGATGAAACCTGCAACGATTGAAACAGGAGCAACGCTGAATGTTCCTCTCTTCATCAACCAAGGAGATAAGATACGCGTGGATACCCGCACTTGCGAGTACGTGGAAAGAGTGAAGCAATAAATTCACCCCGTCCCTAAAGGGTGAAAAAGAAAATTCATCAATTGCTCCCTTTAGGACTGGGGTAACCTACAATGTCAACTCCATGGATCATAGTTCTTATTATGCTTGTCCTGTCTGCATTTTTTTCAGGGCTTGAAACTGCTTTTCTCACTGCCAATAAACTCCGCATACAACTTCTCAGTAAACGGAATGTTTTTCCCGCACCGATACTTTCCTTTTTCATAAAGAACTCTTCACACTACATCAGCACCATGCTGGTTGGAAATTGCATTTCGCTGGTGGTGTTCAGTATTTTCATGGCGGAAATTCTGGAGCCTCATTTTCAAATCTACATTCACTCAAAAGCATTGATCCTTCTGCTGCAAACCATTCTGTCTACCATGTTCATTCTTGTTATTGCAGAATTTTTGCCGAAAAATCTTTTCCGGATAAACCCCAACCGCCTGCTCTCTGTGTTTGCCGTTCCGCTAATATTTGTTTACATGGCATTGTATCCTGTTGTTTTCATCACGAACAAGATCGCGCGCATTATCTTACGCTTTGTGCTTGGAACAAAATTTCCGGAAAAAGAAATTTCTTTCGGACGAATTGACCTCGTGCATTTTATCCACGAAAGCACTTCCACTGTTGTTCAACGGCATGAACTTGAAAACGAAGTGAAGATATTCAAACGTGCACTGGGATTTTCAAAAGTAAAAGCCCGCGACTGCATGATCCCGAGAACGGAAATAGCAGCTATCAATGTGGATGATCCTGTTGAAGAACTTAAAAAGATGTTCATTGAAACGCGGCTTTCAAAAATTCTTGTTTACCGCGACAGTGTGGATAATATTATCGGCTATACACATTCTGCAGAAATTTTTAAAAAGCCCGAAAGTATTTTATCTATTCTACTTCCCGTGCTGATCGTTCCTGAATCCATGTCGGCTAACGAAGTGCTCACACTTTTCATTCAGCAGCACAAAAGCGTAGCACTGGTGGTGGATGAGTTTGGAGGAACCGCAGGTATGCTTACGATGGAAGACATTATTGAAGAGATCTTTGGCGAAATAGAAGATGAACACGACAAAGAAGAAATGACTGAGAAAAGGATAAGCGACAACGAATTTGTTTTTTCCGGACGGCTGGAAGTGGATTACCTGAATGAAAAATACAAACTCACTTTGCCTGCCTCCGATGAATACACAACACTCGCAGGACTTATCCTGAACATTCGCCAACATATTCCCAAGCAAAACGAAATTGTGGTAATGAACCCTTACGTTTTTAAGATCATCGGCACTTCTGATACAACGATCGAGCAGGTACAGATGAAAATTCTGGATTAAAAAACTAACTCATTCGTAAATGAAAAAAATGAATTTCCATTCACCCAAAGTAGCTGTAACGAAAACATTTTGTGTTTTTTTGGTTCTTGTTTTTTTGATCACTTCCTCATGTACATCTTCTCGAAAGTGTAACGGAACAAAGGGAGTTAAAACTCCAATGGGGTTGATGTGAGTTTAATGAATATTTATTGTATCTACCTGTAATGGATCATTTGTGCAATAAGGAATAATTGTATCTGAAATTGCTGTACTATTTCCGTTTAACCATTTATGTATTGTCAAATAATGTGGATTAGTTGCTAAAGCATTGAAGTAGTAATATGAATAATTATTATCAAATGACAATTTTGTATCAGAAGTGTATTCAGGGGTTTGAACATTCACTAAAACGGAATCATAAGTCGTGATGGAGTCTTTTATAAAAACCATATGCTGTTCAACACGGCATATCCCATAAAATGTATGTGAAAAATTATCAGATGATATTCCTTTGAATAATTCGCTTTTTTGAAAATATAAGAGATAATTTAAATTACTGACACGCAAAACGTAAGAAGGAAAGAATCCTGATTTATTAAAAATCATATAGAAATTTCCATCTGAATTTGTATATGTTTCAACAACATGATTATTGCTTGGAGCTATTCCTTTTGTGACATACACAAAAATATTTTTACCAAATGGTTTTCTCGAATATTTATCTAAAACATTTCCATGAACGAAAACTATTTCATGTTTCTTTAAACAAGAAAGGGGAAAAAAAGAGAATAGAAATAAAATACACACTATTTTCATACGTATAAGACGATTTTATTTGCAATAAGTTACAATCTTCAAATTCGTAAATTCGCACCGATTCGTAATTCGTAAGGATATGAAAGTTTTAAAATTTGGCGGAACATCAGTCGGCTCGGCAGAGCGAATGAAAAATCTTGTTTCGCTTATCAACAGCAATGAGCCGAAGATTGTTGTGCTTTCTGCCATGAGCGGCACCACCAATTCTTTGGTTGAGATCGCAAATGCACTTTATGTAAAAGAGAATGACAAAGCGAAAATGCTGATTGATGCTCTCGAAAAAAAATACGAAAGTGTTCTAAAGGAACTTTATTCCAAAGAATCCTCCTTAAACAAAGGAAAAGAGTTAGTGAAAAATCATTTTGAGTTCATACGTTCCTTCACGCTGGATATGTTCACCGCCAACGAAGAAAAAGCCATTCTCGCCCAGGGAGAACTTCTCTCCACCGCCATGGTACATTTTTATCTGGAGGAAATCGGAATTGATTCTGTTCTGCTTCCTGCCCTCAACTTTATGCGCATTGACGAAAACGATGAGCCGGACATGAAATACATTGAGGAGAATCTGAAAACGGAAATAAATAAACACCTTGCCCCCTCTAAATCTCCCCCTTCATGGGAGACTTTAAATTCTCCTTCCCTGAAGGGGAAGGGCGGGATGGGACTCCTATTCATCACCCAAGGATACATTTGCCGAAATGCTTTTGGAGAAATAGATAATCTAAAACGTGGTGGAAGCGATTACACCGCAACTATAATTGGCGCTGCTCTTTCGGCTGAAGAAATTCAGATATGGACAGATATTGACGGCATGCACAACAACGATCCTCGCATGGTGGAAAAAACTTTTCCCGTCACCGAACTTTCTTTTGATGAAGCGGCAGAGCTGGCATACTTCGGTGCAAAAATTCTTCACCCGACCTGCGTTCTTCCTGCACAAAAAAGAAAAGTTCCTGTGCGTTTGCTAAACACCATGCAGCCTCAGGCAAAAGGAACTCTTATCACCGACAAAGCTTCAACCCATAGAATCACCGCAGTGGCAGCGAAAGACGGCATCATCGCTATCAAAATAAAATCGGCACGAATGCTTTTAGCTTATGGTTTTCTGAGAAACGTATTTGAAATCTTTGAACGCTACAAAACTCCGATCGATATGATCACTACATCGGAAGTGGCTGTTTCTGTTACGATCGACAACGACAAGAATCTCGATGCAATCGTTAAAGAGTTACAGGAATTCTGTTCTGTTGAAATTGACAAGGAGCAATCTATCGTTTGTGTTGTTGGAAGTTTTTCGGCAGATAAACAAGGTTATGCTTCACGCATTTTTGATGCACTGAAAAATATTCCAATTAGGATGATTTCCTACGGAGGAAGCAAAAACAATGTTTCTATTCTGGTGGAAACAAAACACAAAAAAGATGCGCTGGTGGCGTTAAATAAAGGATTGTTTAACTTATGACCTCATTCCCAACCCTTCTACAGTAGAAGGGAGTAATGAAAATAATTAACATTGACTTTTTACTGAATAAAATACAAATAAATAATCACCCCTGACCCCTCTCCTGTGGGAGGGTGGTCAGGGGTAAGGCAAAATATGTTCAGCAAAGAAACTATACAAAAATTTCAGAATACCTCTACTCCATTCTATTACTATGACATAGAGTTGCTGAGAAAAACTTTAGAGGCACTAAAGAAAGAATCGGATAAATACGGATACGTTGTTCACTATGCCATGAAAGCAAATGCGAACGATGAGATTCTTCGCGTGATAAAAAGTTTCGGATTGGGAGCCGATTGCGTAAGCGGGAACGAGATAAAGAAAGCATCAGAACATGAATTTGAGCATATCTTTTTTGCTGGCGTAGGTAAAAGTGATGAAGAGATCAATACTGCGCTTGACAGAAATATTACCTGTTTCAACTGCGAGAGCTTGCAGGAGATAGAAGTGATTGATGAATTAGCAAAGAAAAAAAACAAAATCGCGCAGATTGCTTTTCGAATAAATCCAAACGTAAATGCACATACGCACAAATATATAACCACTGGACTGGAGGAAAATAAATTCGGAATTAATCTCTGGGAACTGGAAGATGTGGTGATGCGCACGCAGCAACTGAAGAACATAAAAATTGTCGGCATACATTTTCATATCGGTTCGCAGATAACCGACTTGAGCGCGTTCAAATCGCTCTGCATGAAAGTAAACGAAATTCAGAATTGGTTTGCCAGTCATAATGTTCCTTTAGAGATAATTAATGTTGGTGGCGGGCTTGGCGTTGATTATCATGAACCGAACAAAAATCCTATTCCTGATTTTGAATCCTTTTTCAAACTCTTCAAAGACTTTCTGGAGATACGCCCGAATCAAAAAGTGCATTTTGAAATTGGCAGAGCAATTGTTGCACAATGTGGAAGCTTAATCTCAAAAGTCCTCTATGTAAAAAAAGGAGTGAGCACAAGTTTCGTGATCCTCGATGCCGGAATGACGGAGTTGATTCGTCCTGCACTATATCAATCGTATCATAAAATTGAAAACCTCACCCCTTCCCCTCTCCCGCGGGAGAGGGGTGACAGCCAACAGGCTGGCGGTGTGAGGTATGATGTTGTCGGTCCCATCTGCGAATCCTCAGATTGCTTTGGCAAAGCAATGATGCTTCCCGAAACCAAGCGCGGTGATTTGGTTGCTATCCGAACCACTGGTGCGTATGGTGAAGTGATGGCTTCGCAGTATAATTTGAGGGAGAAGGTGAAGGCGGTTTATTCGGAATAATTTTTGTATTTACATACATAAATACCAAAGACAAATAGAAATGAATTCAACTTTAGCAAAATTAATTTCACTTAAAGACAGAGTTGCAAGTGTACAAGAACTTCACAGTGTTCTAACCCACTATTGTGTTGACACTGACAAAAAATCCTGTTATAAAAGCATAGGCTACATAAACAAGTCAATTTTGTAACACCCACTTTACAATTTCGTCAACCGGCAAATGGTCACCTACAAATTTTCCGTAGTACGCTGTATGAATAATCCCATTTTCGTCAATTAAGAAATCAGCACCAATGCGGTTCAGGTGGCCGTCTCTTTTGTATTGTGATTTGAATAGCTTTTTACCTGAAGAATGTTTCTGCCCGTAATGATTGAACAAACCGATAAATGTTTTCCACCAGCTCTTCTGCACTTTGAATTTTTTGTAAAGCAATTGCTGCGGGTCCGGAATCATTGAGAACGGAACCTGCTCTTTGGTGGTGTATTCGGTTAATGTTTCTTTGCCTGATTCATATACTGAAATAATTACAAGCCCGTTTGTTTTGAGGGTATCGTAATGCTCCAATAATTCGTGAGTTCTGAAATTGCAGAGTGGACAGCTCACATAGCGGTTAAATGTGATGAGGGTTTTTTTTCCTTTGAGTCCGGATGTTTGTAAAGTATCACCAAAAGCAGTAATTAGAACAAGGTCAGGAAGTTTATCCCCTGTCTTGAATTTGTGTAACGGATGTTGAGCATAAGAAAAGAAGGGAAGGGTAAACAGAAGAAATAAACTTGCAATGGTACGGTTCATAGAACAAAGGAATGGAATATATTTTAACGCCTATTACCAAACATTACAAGCTCTCACGAAACCAAAAGCATTATAAGTATTGCTTTCACTATAGGACAGGAATATCCACGAACATGGCGTAGTCACTATCCTGACACATCGCTTGCGAGTGCTCAGGAATTTGTAAAACTTGTAAATATGACTTACAACGTAATCAAAAGCAAGCAACCTAATTCACAAATCAGTTTTGCCGGACTGACTAATCATAAAACGAGCGCTTTTTATGATGGTTACTACAACCAGTCCTCTTATTGTGTGAGCAATTGCATTACCAATACAAATATAACTCATGCACAATTTACTTTATCCTCGAACTTTTTAGCAAAGCGAAGAAACACATTGTACCTGATGCAACATGCACCATTGTATTTAAAGTTTGATTTTTTGTACCTACTTAGCATTTTTTTATTAGGTAGGTACAGCAAATATACGAATAGGTACAAAATAAACAAGTAAAAAACGAATACCAAACAAATAGAGATAATACGTTAAAATTGAGATTTACATAGTTAAATTAGGGCTTTCTACTGCTTTGGTAAAAGGTTATTTTGCGGGCTTCAATTTACCCTTAAACACCTTCTGAAACTTTTCCACCTTCGGTTTTATCACAAACTGGCAATAAGATTCTTCACCGTTGTTTTTGTAATAATTAGCATGGTAATCTTCGGCTTTGTAGAAAACTGTGAATGGTAAAATCTCCGTAACAACTGGTTTGTCAAAAACTTTTTCATCGTTCAGTTTTTTCTTGTATTGCTCGGCAAGTTGCTTTTGATTTTCGCTGTGATAAAAAATTACGGAGCGGTATTGAGTGCCAATATCATTCCCTTGGCGATTTAATTGCGTAGGATCATGCGTTTGCCAGAAAGCGTAAAGCATTTCTTCGTAAGAAATTTTCTTAGAGTCGTAAACAATATTGCAAACTTCCGCATGACCGGTAGTGCCTGTGCACACTTCCCTGTACGATGGATTTTTCACATTTCCTCCCGAAAATCCGGATTCCACTTTTATAACTCCATCCAACATTTGAAACTGCGCTTCCACACACCAGAAACATCCGGCACCAAAAGTGGCTGTGTCAAGCTGGGAGATTGTATCTGTTTTAGTTTCCATAGTTGGTATTTCTTTTTTTTGATTTTGCGCACAGGAACTAAGTGAAATAATTCCCATCAGCGCGCAGAAAATATTTTGTTTCATGATTTTAATATTTAAAGGTAGAAATGTTTTCTATGGCTTCAACTCGCATCCTAAAGAAAAGGTTTTGTTAAAAAGTGTTAAACCAAGATTGTCATGCTGAGCGTAGTCGAAGCATCTTTAATTTTCAGATGAATAAATTTCTCTACTCCACTCTAAATGACAGCCAAATCACGCAAATATTTGTATCATTGCAACAAATATTTCATCTATGAAAAAACTTGATTTTATTCTTGCTTTCTGCTTTCTGCCTTCTGCCTTCTGCCTTCTTAATGCTCAGGTTAAAAACCGCACTTATATTAACGATCCTCTTCTTGCTCCCCGCGAGCACGTTGTGGATTTTCAGCATTTGAAATTAGAAGTTGCGTTTGATCCACAAAAAAAATCAGTGAACGGAAAAGTCACGCACTATTTTACTCCGCTCAGGCAAAAAGTTGATTCCATAGTTCTTAATGGGATCAACATGGATATAAACGAAGTAGTGCTGAACGGTAAGCCAACAAAATTCCGTTCCGACAGCGAAATGGTTGTTATCTATACGCCTTCACTTGTCTGGGAACAAAAAGATTCCATGACCATCACCTACGAAGCAACGCCCCGCAAGGGACTTTACTTTATCGGCTGGAATGATAAAACTGAAATTTGCCGGAAACAAATATGGAGTCAGGGTCAAGGCATTGACAACCGTAATTGGATTCCAATGTACGATGAGATGAACGACAAGATAACTACAGAAATGGTCGTAACGTTTGATACTGCATACAAAGTTCTTTCCAACGGAAAAATGCTCGACAAAAAAATAAACAAGAACGGAACTTACACATGGCATTATAAGATGGAGCATCCCTACGCTCCGTATCTTATTATGCTCGGAATCGGGAAATATGAAATCAAGGAAACGAAATCTGCTTCGGGTGTTCCGATGCATCTTTATTATTATCCCGAATGGAAAGATCGCGTGGAAACAACCTATATGTTGAGCGAGAAAATGGTTGACTTCTACGAAAAAGAGATCGGGGTTCCTTACCCATGGGGATCGTATTCGCAAATCCCGGTTCAGGATTTCATGTATGGCGCCATGGAAAATACAACGGCAACTTTATATGGTGATTTCTTTTTTGTGGATAAACGCGCAGGTTTGGATCGCTCTTATTTCAGCGTAAATGCTCACGAACTTGCTCATCAATGGTTTGGAGATTTTGTCACGGCACGAAGCGATGCGCACCATTGGCTGCAGGAAAGTTTTGCCACTTATTATAATTGGCTTTTTGAACGTGAATATATAGGAGAAAATCATTTTGATTGGACGCGGAGAGAAGCGCAGAACGGTGCATTGAACGAATCAATAAAAAATAAATATCCCGTTGCTCACAGCGAAGCGGGAAGCGTGCGTCATTACCCAAAAGGCGCATTCACGCTGAACATGCTCAAATATGTTTTAGGTGGAAGAGAAGTTTACAACAAATGCATCAAACATTATCTTGATCAGCATCCATACGGAAATGTTGATACGGAAGATCTGCTCATTGCCTGTGAAGAAATTACGGGCATGCAGCTGGATTGGTTTTTTGAAGAATGGATTTACAAGGGAGGAGAACCGAATTACAAAGTTTCTTTCCGCGATATTACCGAAAATACTGGTGAGAAAAATGCGTCTCACTATTCCGAATTTATTGTTCAGCAGATACAGGAACAATCGGATGTTACAGGGCTTCCTCAATCAGGAAAAAGCAAAACAAACACGGTGAGCACGGATGCTTTTGTGCAGGGAGGGGATACTTCTGCACCTGCTCCTGCAGGTCTCTGGAAAATGCCGATATGGTTTGAAGTGCATTATACTGACGGAACAATTGAAAAAAAACAAGTCTGGATTGAAAAACAGACAGAAATGGTTCGCATCTCTGTTCCCGCAGGAAAAAAAATCGACTTCGCACTTTTTGATCCTGACAATGAAGTAATGAAATCTGTTTCGTTTACAAAATCTTTTGACATGCTGAAATCTCAAGCGTTAAAAGCCGAAAGCGTTCTTGACCGCTACGATGCGCTTGTGGCTATGGAGGCTATCAACATCGAACGTAAAAGAGATTTTCTTGTTTCCTTTTACAATACTTCCGCAAAAACGGATTTTCAGTTGATAAAAGGTGAGATCATCAAACAACTTTTCCGTGATGACAATAAGCAATCTGTCGGAGTAATGAAAGCGGCTCTCACAGATCCGGATGTAAAAGTCCGTAAATCGGTTCTTGACAATCTGAAATTTCTTCCCGAAGAACTTTTGCCGGATGTGGAAAAGCTTTTGAAAGATTCTTCGTACGCTGTTATTGTAAACGTGCTTGATTATCTTGCCTTCACCAATCCCGATAAGATCACATTTTATCTTGAGCAGACGAAAGACATAGAAGGTGCGCCCGGAAGAAATGTAAAAATTAAATGGCTCGAGAGCGCTGCGATGACGAATGAAAAATACATAGATCAATTGGTGAGTTACACAAGCAATACCTATGAATTTCGCACACGAATAAATGCAATCGGTTCTCTAAAAAAACTAAATTACCTTAATGACAGTGAGATTGAATATCTGGTGGAGGCAATGCTTAGTGCGAATACGCGCCTTGCAAACCCAGCAACCGATGCACTGAAATTTTTCTACGAACAGTTGCATTACAAACGCTCCATAGTCAACTATGTTGAAGCAAAAAAATGGAAACCATGGGAAGAAAGAATTATTAAACAGGTTGTTAAATAAAAAAAACAGGCGATACCAATATGCAAATGCATGCGAATAATACAAATGAAAGACAATACAAATAAGGCAACTTCCCATTCGTATCATTTGTATTATTCGCATCATTAGTATTCATTAGTATTCATTAGTATATTAGCATCGTATATGAGTTTCGTTTATCCACAATTTCTGTTCGCTTTGTTTGCTGTTTCTATTCCTATTATCATTCATCTTTTTAATTTTCGCAGATTTAAAAAAGTCTACTTCTCCGATATTCGTTTCCTAAAGGAAGTAAAACAACAAACCCAAAATCAAAATCGCATAAAGCATCTTCTGATTTTAATATCGAGAATTTTTGCAATTGCATTTTTAGTTTTTTCTTTTGCTCAGCCTTTTATCCCAGCGAATAACAAAAATTCTATTGCAGGAATGCAGTCCGTCAGCGTGTTTGTAGATAATTCCTTCAGCATGGAAAATATGAGCAAGAACGGAATGCTGCTGGACGAAGCAAAAAAAATGGCACGTGAAATTGCGCTGGCTCATTCACAAACAGATATGTTTCAGCTTCTCACCAATGATTTCGAAGGAAGACATCAACGACTGGGCAGCAGGGAAGAATTTATAAGGATGCTGGATGAAGTGAAGATAAGCCCTGCCGTAAGAACCATTTCAGAAATTACAGCAAGGCAAACGGATGTGCTTTCCAAATCAGAAGCAAAAAACAAAAAATCATTTATCGTCTCTGATTTTCAGAAGTCTATCTCTGATTTTCAAAAAGCAAAAGAGGATTCATCTGTAAAAACCATCCTGCTTCCTGTGCGCGCTAATCAACAGAGCAATCTGTATGTTGATTCCTGCTGGTTTGATTCTCCCGTTCATCAACTTAACCAGGCGGAAAAACTGAATGTGAGAATAAAAAATCTTTCAGATAATAAGCTGGAGAATATTTCCGTAAAACTCTTCCTGAACAACCAACAAAAAACTCCATCATCATTCAGTATTGAACCAAATGAAAGCAAAGACATTCAACTTTCTTTTACGATCAAAGAAACCGGAATTCAGCAGGGAAGAATTGAGATCACAGATTATCCTGTTACGTATGATGATAAATTCTATTTCTCATTCAATGTGAAAAAAAATATTGCAGTCGCTTGTATTTCGGCTGCTTCACTCCCCTCTTCCGTGGGAGAGGGGTCGGGGGTGAGGTCTATCCAGTCTCTCTTCGGAAAAGATTCCCTCTTTATCTTGAATATGCAAGATGAAAACAAAATTGATTATTCATCTCTTGCTTCACAACAGGTAATCGTTCTATGCGAATTGAAAAACATTTCATCCGGACTTGCACAGGAACTTAACCGCTTTGTACAGAACGGTGGAAGTCTGATCGTATTTCCATCTGCAGAAACTGATACTTCCTCTTACAAAACATTTCTTTCTCCTCTCGAAACAAATTTCTATCTAAAAAAAGATACCTCCAACACAAAAACTGACTGGGTGAATTTCGAGAGTGAGATTTTTTCAGATGTGTTCGAAAAGCCTGCCCGTCCGGCAGGCGGGAAAAACGAAAATTTAGACCTGCCGGTTGTTCATTCGCATTACACACAATCACATTCCAATCATACCAGCGAAGAAATTCTTTTGAAAATGCGAAACGGAAATCCGTTCTTCTCAAAATATACTTATAAGAAAGGAAAGCTTTGTCTCAGCGCTGTTCCGCTGAACCCAAAATGGAGTAATCTCGCAAAGCACGCCATCTTTGTTCCGCTGATGTATAAAATCGCGATGAATAGCCAGCCTTCTGAAGAATTGTTTTATACCGTGTGGAAAGACAATGCCATTGCCGTAAAAGCAAAACTTACAGGAGAAAATGTTTTTAAAATAAAAAGCGATGGTTCGTCTCAGTCCACCACAGGGTTCGAGGTCATTCCGGAAAATAGAGTAATTGATCAGCAACCGACAATTTTCGTTCACGATCAGATAAAAGATGCCGGTAATTACGATCTCTTATCAGGAAGCGAACGCATTTCAGGAATTTCTTTCAACTACGACCGGAAGGAATCCGATCTCAGCCGTTATTCTCCAGATGAACTTAGTGCCCTCTACGAAAAAGCCAATCTAAAGAACTTTTCTCTGATCAATTCAGACGGAAAAAACATCACCAAAATCCTTACAGACATGAACCAGGGAAAAACATTATGGCTATGGTGTATTGTGCTTGTTCTTTTTTTCCTTGCAGTTGAAACCGCACTGCTTCGGTTATGGAAATAAATTCTATCTTTACCACTTGAAATGCAGTTGCTCATAAAGTCCGTAAAAGTTATAGATCCTTCCTCGCCTCACAACGGCAAAACAGTCAGCATTTTAATTGAAGATGGAATCATAAAACAAGTTTCAAGTTCCAAGTTCCAAGTTCCAAGTAATACAAACGTCATTGATGTAGGCGGATTGCATATCTCTCCCGGGTTTTTTGACATGCAAGTGAACTTTCGCGATCCCGGATATGAATACAAAGAAGATTTATTAAGCGGTTGTGCCTCGGCTTCTGCGGGTGGATTTACAGGCGTTGCGGTGATGCCCGGCACGCATCCTCCCATTCATACAAAATCAGAAGTGGAATATGTGAAGAGAAAAACTTCCGGAAATATTGTAGATGCTTTTGCAATTGGAGCGATCACACAAAATACAGATGGAAAAGAACTTTCCGAGATGTACGATATGCACACGGCAGGAGCAATCGCTTTTTCAGATGATAAAAAACCGGTATCGGATGCAGGACTTTTTATGCGTTCCTTGCTTTATGCAAAAAATTTTAACGGACTGCTGATGGCTCATTGCGATGAAAAAACAATTTCCCTGCATGGACACATGAACGAAGGAAAAACTTCCACTTCCCTCGGACTGAAAGGAATTCCCGCGCTGGCAGAAGAAGTAATGGTGGCAAGAAATATTTTCCTTTGCGAATACACCAGTGGAAAAATGCATTTTCAATCTATTTCCACTGCAAGATCCGTTGAGCTGATAAGAGTTGCGAAGAAGAAAGGATTGAAAGTAACTGCCTCTGTGAATGCACATCACCTTGCACTGGATGATTCTGCTCTGAAAAATTTCGATACAGATTCCAAAGTAAATCCTCCGCTAAGAACAACATCAGATATTGACGCATTAAAAAAAGGTTTGGCGGACGGCACCATTGATGCCATAACTTCCGACCACATCCCCGAAGATGAGGAAAACAAAAAAGTGGAGTTTGATTACGCAGCTTTCGGAATGATAGGACTCGAGACTTGTTTTGCCCTTGCAAATACTTACAGCAATCTGAAACTGAACGACCTTATTAAAAAATTCGCGATACGTCCGCGAGAAATATTCGGCTTGCCTGTTCCAAAAATAAAAGAGAAAGAAAAAGCCAACCTTACTCTCTTCCTTCCGAATAAAGAATGGAAGTTTGAAGAGAAAGATATTCACTCAAAATCCAAGAACACGCCTTTCATCGGAAAGAAAATGAAAGGGAAAATTATGGGAGTGGTGAATAATGGAAAATCGAAAATTGCCTAGCAACTAAAAAAGTTAATCTTTATTTCTTTCCTATTATCTCAAACCTCTGAGTAATAGTTTCTCCAAATTCATCCACAAGAGTAAGCGTATGCTGTCCGGATTTTGGAGAAAGTCCCATTTGGTGAATTCCTTTTGTACTTCCGATATAATTATCATCCAAATGCCAGTAAATCGTTGTTTCCGACTTACGGTGTGCCACTCGAAAAACTGTTTTTCCTGTACTTTCATCCAACTCTACCGGCACAAAAATTTTACTTTCCTGTTTCGGATATAATAATTCCATAGAGAAAACATTAGAAGAACTTTTACAATCGACTCTGAATGGAGGCAATTCACTGTAGGTAGTATTTTTTGACTTGTAATACCACTCCATTGCAGGAGGAAGAACAAACCACGATTTATGAATCATATTTGAAACTTCTTCACAATCACTGTTCACACGCCATCTTCCTGTAGCATCCAGATGAACAAGTCGATGATACGGACATGGTGCAGTTTTCAATCCTGCCGATTGAACCCATTGTTTTTCTTTGTGCTCGCAGATGGGCAGCGCACGGTAACCGCTTTCTTTACACACTTCTATTTGTTGCATTGCGTCCTGTGGCATCTTAAACCAATCTTGTTTCCCAAGCACCCCAAAGATTTCAAAAAGTATCGGTGCTGCTGTTCCTACTCCGGTCAGATTAGGTCTTCCTTCTCCATTTGCATTTCCAACCCAAACTCCAACAACATATTTTGGAGTAACACCGATCGTCCATCCATCACGATACCCAAAACTCGTTCCGGTCTTCCAGGCAATCTTTGATGAAGACGAAAACATCTGCCAGCTCGCATCTATTTCCGGACGATTAACTTCAGCCATTGCTTCAAAAGTCAAATAGATGGAGGCAGGATCAGGACCGCTTCCTTGCCCCGACCCTAAAGAGAGAGAAACTTTATCAGTAAAATATTTCAGCTTATGCCAGTCTCCCTCCGCACTCTCCCTGAAGGGGAGGGGTCGTGAGGAGCTTGAACTATAATTTAACTTCCTCGCCATGCTTGCATAAACTCCAGCCAGATCCCAAAGTGTTGCTTCAGCACCCCCGAGGATAAGTGTAAGTCCATAATGATCGGCAGGGTAATTCAAAGTTGTAATGCCTAATTTTTTAAGATAATAATGAAACCTGTCCACTCCGTACTGCTGAAGCATTTTTACACAGGGTACATTGAGTGAACGCGATAACGCTCTCCTTGCAGGAACTGCACCATCGTAGGTGAGATAATAATTTTGAGGAGAGAAATCTCCTATCTGCATGGGAATATCCGGCACCAAAGTATTCGAAAGAATTTCTCCATCGCTGAGCATAGCAGAAAATAAAAATGGTTTCATGATACTGCCGGTACTTCTTGGAGAAGTAATAATGTCTACTGACTCACCATGAAGCCCATCCCCAACCCTTCCCTTCGGGAAGGGAGTTGCACGTTCACGTTCTCCATCTTCAGTGGAATTAGAGGAAGCTTGCGGTTCAACATTTCCTACATACGCAATCACGTTTCCCGTCTCAACATCTGCAACAATTGCCGCTGCATTGAATATCTGGTTCCCGTGTAGTTTCAACGAACGTTTTTCAACTATATTTTTTATTCTTTCCTGCAGATTCACATCCAGCGTGGATGAAACCGTTTGCCCGTTCATTCCTTCTTTTGAAGCCCGATCAAGAAGATGAGGAGACAAGCGAGGAAGAGGAAAAGGTTTTTCCGGAAGTGGTTCTGATTGTGCAAGCACACAAGAGAGCGAATCCATTTCTCCAGCTTTCCATAGTGCCACTAACAGTCTATTTCTTTTTACAAGAAGTTTGTTGTGATTCTTTCCCGGATAAATTAAGGCCGGACTATTGGGCAACACCGCAAGCGTTGCGGCTTCCGACCATGAAAGTTCTTCAGACTTTCGTCCGAAATATCGCCACGAAGCAGCATCTAATCCAACTACATTTCCTCCAAAGGGAGCATTGGATGCATACAACGAAAGAATTTCTTTTTTAGAAAATGAAAACTCAAGTCGTGTAGCAAGAATGACTTCAATGATCTTTTCAAAAAAAGTTCGTTGCCGCCCTTTTCTGGAAAGACGAATTGCCTGCATGGTAAGTGTACTTCCTCCACTTTTTATTTTTCCTGCTTTTACATTCTGCTTGAATGCACGGAAAATAGAAACAGGGTTTATACCAGGATGCTTGTAAAAATATTTGTCTTCAAAATTGGTAATGGCTTTTGAAAATTTCCCAGGTATTTTTTCATTGTACGGAAAACGCCACTGTCCGTCATCTGCAATCTTGGCGCCAAGAAGAATTCCGGTTTTATCCTCAAGAACAGTGGATGTTGGATCTTTGAATAGCTTAGACGGAAGACAGAAACAATACCAAAGAGAAAAAGTAAAATAAAATAAAATAAAATAAAATAAAATAAAATATTTTTTCTTTTTACTGAGATTTAAAAATTTATTTTTCAGAGATGAGAACACAGAAATAAAAATAAAAAATCTCCTTTCCTAAGAAGAGGGATTTTGAGGTTTTTTACTGACTCATATAATCACAGCACACCCGGCTTTACAATTTCAATCCACTGTCCTAGTTTTCGTGCATTTATGGTATTATCATACATCGCTTCGCATAAAATAGTTGGCAGATAGAATTTGCCAATATAAGCCGCATTCAAAATAATTCGGAATGTAACCGGAGAACCTTTAGCAACATTAAAATACGTATAAACACGATCATCGCGAATATCCTGATAAGCAGGATACGAACTCTTGATTACCGATTCGATTTCATCCATTCGCGTGTTGTGAATTTCCCATCCAGAAGGAAATATCTGCGTGAGCGCCATTTCGTTGTACCAATTATTTTTTATTCCCGTATTAGTAATGGTTACTTCCGCGTAAAAGTCTGTTCCCTGTTCAAGTTTGGAAACATCGATAGCACCTCCATTCATGGTGTGATAAGACACGTCCATACCAAGATTACTTTCTGAAGATGTTTTATCACCTTCTTCAGGAACTCCTTCCAAAATGATTCTGGCATATAAAATCCCCTTGCCACTATTTGTAACAGATAGTTTTCCCGATTCAGTTCCTTTTATTCCAATATTCATCTGCGACATGGGGAGTTTTGTGTTCTTGCTTTCCGGAGCCAATCCATTGATGGCATATGAATAGCTCATCGTTCCTGAACTTCCGCCAGTTTTAGCAAAACGCGAAACTGCGATCAGAGAATAAGCGGTAGTCTGCGTACTCATCCAATATCCGCCATTGCTAAGTGAAACTGAAAGCTCCTTCACCAGCGGAGCGGCTTTTACATAATCACCCATAACACAAAGCGCTTCAATGATCATGGCTTCATCCCGGTGGCTTGAACCGTAGGTGTAAGAAAGTTCAGCATACTTATTTACTTTGGTAGTTGTATTGTATACCATTTGCTTTGCAACTTCAGGCTGACCTGCAAGCGCGTAGGCAGCAGCCAATCTCCATTTTGCATTCGCAGAAAGTTCCGGCACTTCGCGCAAGCGGTTCATCGCTCCGAGTTCAGGTGCTTTTGCAAGTGCGAGCGTATAGAGACGATACGCTTGTTCCAGATCTTCATTAAAATACCAGTACTGATAACCTTTAGAATGATACGTCCATGTATTTGCTAATTTTTTTTGATATTTTTTCCAGTTATCAATCAATCCCACAGGAAGTGTATATCCTTTCGCTTCCGCCTCAAGAAGAAAATGTCCCGCATAAGACGAACCCCAATCGCTTGGCTCTGCTTCTCCGGGCCAGTAACTCAATCCTCCACTGGATGTCTGAAATGTTGTCAGCCTTCTGATTCCTGCTTTAATGTTGTTATCAATCGCTACTTTAAAATCGCTGTTCAGTTCCATGATGTCGCTGAGGAATAACTGCGGGAAAACCGAAGAGGTAGTTTGCTCCACACATCCATGAGGATACTGGGTGAGATATTTCAAACGGTAATCCAAATTCACAGGAGGAATATTAGATATCTCCAGCGTGCCTTTATTCGTTCCTACCATTCCGATGGGTTTATAATCTGCATTCCATGTTTTGCCCGGTTCGATCACGGTTTCAATAAAATCAGTCACCTTCGGATTTGGAGTGCGAACATCAATCTCTATGTCATACGAGGCTTTCTCATTTCCTGAAGTTGCTATCACTCTCACTTTACCAACGCCAAGTACAGGATTAATTCTCATAGGAAAATTGATCACCTCATCCCCTACTTCCTTGAACGAAATGTTTTTCTTCGTTCCTTCGAGCGGAGTGAAATATTTATTCGCCTGCACTTCCACTCTCACGTTCTTAATAGTTTTTTCCATTGCAAAAACAGTAACTGGAAAATCAACAATTTCATTCGGTCCGACAACACGCGGCAAAGTAGCAAGCACCATTACCGGTTTTTTTACCGGAACTGTTTTGTCGGACGATCCGTAGGCGTACACCGTTGATTTATATTTTAAATCCAAACCAGCACCTGCAACTACCATCACTCGCACAGATCCAACATACTGAGGCATTATGAATGTGTGAGTAGCTTTTTTCCCTTTATCAATATGAAATGGTCCGATGAATTTTACCATCGGCTTAAAGCGGTTCGCTTTTGCTCCACCTTTTCCGTCTCCTTCACCGTCACCTCCGATTGCCAAGAGTTTTTGCATCATGGCACCAAATGCACCGATCACATTGTCGTATATATCCCATGTTTTCACTCCCAGCGCTTCACGAGCATAAAAATGTTTCCATGGTTCGGGAGTTTCAAAACGGGTGATGTCGAGCAGTCCTTCATCCACGATCGCCAGCGTATACGTCATGTCTTTCCCATTCTCTTCTCCAACTGTTACGCTTGCTTTTTCTTCCGGTTGCCAGAATTCCGCTGTCTGAATCGTGGGACGAAGATGGGTGTTCGGATCTTCTACTGAGATTGGGATCACTCCATACATCCGTATCGGCAGATCATTCGCTGTTTGTGCATGCGGCTGAACGAGTGTTACATGCGCGTAAACATTCGGAGACATTTCAGCAGTAACCGGAATGGATACTTCTGTAGTGCCTTTTTTTGTTTCCACCCAAAAAGCATTCATAACTTTTGAACCTGTCTCAATAGAAACCAATGCTCGTCCTCCCTCACCTGAAGGAATACTGAGCTTGATATTATCGTTTACTGCATATTTTTCTTTATCAGAAGTAAAACTCAGGATCGCAGCTCCCTGACTGTCCTCTTTTTGAGAACGACCCGCCCAAGCAGGCCAGTCAATGTACACGGTTTCCCCAGTGGAGTGCCCACTTTCGTTATCAGTAATCCGAACTAGAAATCTTCCCCAGTCAGGTCGGTTCACGCGAAAAGAAAACTGTCCTTTTCCATTCACAGTAGAAATTTCCTGTGAATCATATGGACGATGATATTGATCTCCTACATATTGTCCAAGATCATCGCCATAATGATCCCACCACCAGCGCCACTGCACCTTGTAAATTTTAACGCTGAGATTATTTCTTGAAATCGGTCTCCCATCTTGATCCACGGTTACAATTTGGAAAATATGACCAGTATCCGTAACGAGTGTACCCGAATATCCATTTCCTTCCGGCATTTTCATTCCCACATAGGATTTATAAGGGGAATAAGGAAGAGAAAACCGATCAATGCTGAAGTTTCCGCCTTCTTCAAAAACGCGACATGTAAAACTTGCTCGCAACATTCCGGGAGCAGCAGATTGCACTTTCAACTCAGGCGACACCGTTGCTTTTCCGTTCTCATCCAAATGGCTGTCAAAAATTGTTTGCTGCTCGGAATAAAAATGCGCAGTAGGATCATCAAAATTAAACTTCTCATATCCTTTGAAAAAAGTTTCCTGCTGGTTAAGCGTTACCTCCACTTTTGCCGAAAGATTTTTTGCAATGGCACCATGCAGCCACCTCACTTCCAGTTTTCCTTTTGTTTTTTCTGCTTCGGCATATATTTTTTCTTTCCCGAAATCAAGATGAATTTTCAAACGATTCGGCATGATGGTCTCGATCTTCACATCTTTACTGAAGCTGGCTCCACCTACAGTAACTTTTGCATTCCAATACCCAGTGGGAGCATCGTGATCTGTTGCAACAGCGAAACAGTAGAATCCATTCAACCCTTTGTTTGAAGTTATTTTTTTCACCACCTGATATTTCGGATTTCTTAATTCAAAGGTCACAGGATGATTTGCAGGCAATGTCTGCTGCTTATCTTCGAGAATAAAAGACATAAAAAGAGAATCGCCAGGGCGCCAAACACCACGCTCACCATAGATCAATCCTTTCAATCCTTTTTGAACAGTGGACCCTCCCACATCAAACATGCTGAGAGAAAGCGATGATCCGTCTTCCAGTTTCAGGTACCCGCGCTGATCTCCATTCTTGGCAATAAGGAGAAATGGAACTTTTTTCATTTCCTCGATTTGAACCATCCCTTCTCCATTTGTTCTCACGGAAGTAATTAGTTGCTGCTGGTAATTATAAAACTCAATATTCACACCTGATTGTGGCTTGGTAGTTTTTAGGTCGGTGACAAGGAAGGTCATTTGCCCGCTCGTGCCTTTCTTGGCAATAATGCCCAGATCAGAAGCAAGAATATTGCGACTCACTTCATGATTCTTGTTGAAGACATAAAATGAAGGAGAACATGGATTTTCCCGCTGCTTATAATCATAGGGCTCTTCTTCGCCTTCGTAATCACCGTCATAATAATCTTCTCCGTAATAATCATAATTATAATAACTATCCGGCTGATCATCAACATTATTGTTCATGTCAAATTCATCCTCTACTTCTGTCAGATTTTTTTTGTCGGCTGACTCCCCTTCACAATGACAAACCGAATGCTGTTTGCGAAAGCCAAGCGTTACTTTATAAATGGCGCCCGGTTCTGTTTTCACCATGTCTGACAGATCCAGATAATATGTGGTCCACTTATGCAGGTCAAAATCATTTTTGGGATTCAGTTGCATTGTTTTCTTCATGATCATTCTTCCTACACGCTTGAGTTCCCGTTCTCCTCCGAGCTCATTCACCTGCAGAAACTGTGCGATATTATTTTCGTACACCTTCACTACTCTCACATCCACCGCTTTTAAACTCACTGCCTGAAACGGAAGCACAAAGCCTTCATTAGAGCTTGGAAGGATCACCCCCTTGCCTATAAACTGAATCTGGGGCTTGATCTCTTCGAACATTACCTCCATCGCCATCTTCGTCTTGAGAGGATAACCAAGAATATTTTTCACGCCTGTTTCAACCGTTACTGTTCTAACACCTGACTGCCGTGAAGCAGGATATACTTTTACTTCGTTGTCTTCGATCATGTATTTCAGCGTAGTACTTTCCCCACTAAGTCTGATAAGCCCCTCAAGTACCTGATTCTCCATTAATGGATCGGAAAACTGAATTGAAACATATTGCTCGGGCTGCTGTACTACTTTTATATCCATCACTTTAAAATCTCCAAGCGCAGGAATATTAAAGGTTTGTGAGTTTTTAACATCAACGCCAATGGGTTCGCCTGACCAATTAATGATAACATCCATCGATTTTTCCTTACGCTCCACACTATCGATTACAAAACGGTGTTTATTTTCCGCGGCATGCTCCCATCTTACTTTCAGTTTTCTACCATTTTCCGCAGCTGTTAGGATTTTTTCCACATCTTCATTTTCAGCGATATCCGCTGTAGAGATCAATCCTGTAACCCGCTGCCAGATCATGTCTTTCTTGTCAATGGTTTTCATTCCATCCACATACACTTCCATTGATTGGGTGATGACAGTGAAATAAAAATTAAAATCTTCGAAATCAGGTGGAACCTGCGCCACTTTTGACAGATGAAATGTGGCTTCATAATTTTGCCCTGAAGATAATTTGCTCTTCGGACGGAATTCCAACGTACGGTTATCTATCCACACGGTTGTTCCCTCTATGCTCGGGCTGAACTCGAAAAGTTTTTCTTTCACCGGTTTGTTTAACTCCACACCATTCACTTCGCTGGCGAGCAAAATGCGGATGGTGCTCTGTTTCGAGATGTATCCTGAAGTGAATGCCGAGACGTATTCGCTGAAAGCAGGATTGATCTTTTCAGCGTACACTCCGTTGCCGCTTTTTTTCAGAAAGGGAATGGAAACAATTCCTATCACCGCGATCGCAGTGAGGGAGATCATCATTTTACGATTCATTGGGTTGAGAGGTTAGAAGGTTGGAGAACAGAAATTTGAGTGCAACAACGATTGGAAGATAAAATATTTTAAGCGAATATAATTTTTTTTGAACAGACATTAGGACTTGTTGATAGATAATGGAAAATGTAAATAAGTACTTACCAAATGTGAGAAAAACCTATCCTTTCTCCTGACAAAACAATTCGTATTTTCGCAAAGAATCATGGAAAACTTCATCGTATCCGCACGCAAGTATCGTCCTCAGACCTTCGACACTGTTGTCGGGCAGGCACATATCACTTCTACGCTTAAGAATGCCATTCGCAGCAGTCATGTTGCACAGGCATATTTGTTCTGCGGTCCGCGTGGAGTGGGAAAAACAACTTGCGCACGAATTCTTGCCAAGACAATCAACTGCACCAACCGAACAAAAAGCATCGAAGCCTGCGATGAATGTGAATCCTGCAAGTCATTCAACTCCGGACATTCTCTGAACATCTATGAATTGGATGCTGCGTCAAATAATTCGGTAGAAGACATTCGTAACCTTATTAATCAGGTGAGTTTTGCTCCCCAGATCGGTACACATAAAGTTTATATCATAGATGAGGTGCACATGCTTTCTCAAGCAGCATTTAATGCTTTCCTAAAAACGCTGGAAGAACCGCCCAAGCATGCAATTTTCATTCTCGCGACAACAGAAAAACACAAAATCATTCCGACCATTCTTTCCCGCTGCCAGATTTTTGATTTCAGCCGCATCAAGATCGATGATATTGTTGGTCATCTTGAGACTATTGCAAAAAAAGAGAAGGTAAAAACGGAAGAAGATGCATTGCATGTCATCGGTCAAAAGGTGGATGGCTCTATGCGAGATGCACTGAGCATTTTTGATCAGATGGTTTCTCTGTCCGGAAATAATATTACTTATAAAACAGTCATTGACAATCTCAGCATACTTGATTACGATTATTATTTCAAAGTGACAGATGGGCTGTTGGAGAAAAACACTTCTGCGTCACTTCTCATCTTCAATGAGATTCTTAATAAAGGTTTTGACGGACATCATTTCATTAACGGTCTTGCCGAACATCTCCGAAATCTTTTGGTTTGCAAGGATGAGATCACGCTTCAATTGATGGAAGTGAGCGCGAACATCCGTGAGCGTTATAAAACTCAAAGTAAAAAAACGGAAGCAGATTTTCTTCTCCGTGGCTTGAGCTTATTAAATAAAGCGGATGTGCAGTACAAAGCAAGCCGCAATCAGCGATTGCTTGTGGAACTCGTGCTTCTTCAGCTTTGTTCTTTGCAAGGAAATGTTTCTGGGGTTGAAAAAAAAAGTGAAGTACTAAGTATTTCCCCCATCGCTCCTACCCTGAAGGTAGAAATGATTACAAAACAAGACAAAACCGTTGCTGAAGTCAATGAAGCGCCAGTCGTTTATGCAAAGTCCATTTCCGAACCGCCCACTCAAAATATTTCTTCTCCTGCTCCATCAAAAGAAATTCCTGTAAAGCCCACGAATGGGAAAATTCCTTTAAAAGGAAATATGCTCTCCATTTCTTCCATGACAAATGGAAGCACACCGCTGAAAACAAAAAGCCAAACTGTTTCTCCTTCCACAACAAGCACAGAAGAAGCAAAAGATCTGGAAACTGCATGGAAAGATTTTTCAGAATCAATAAAGAAAAAAAATAAAATAAATTTATCAAGCACGCTTTCTGCAAGAAAGCCGATGATGGAAGATGATGCAACCATTTCCTTCAGCGTTTTAAATCAGGTGCAGGAAGACGAAATAAATTTCATTAAGACCGATCTTCTTGCTTTTCTGCGAAGTGGAATGAAAAACCCTGCTCTTCAAGTAAAAATCATAGTGGACAAGCATGACACCGAACGCAAACCTTATACGGGAGAAGAAAAATACCAGCATCTTTCAGAGAAAAATCCTGCGCTGGATAAACTCCGGCAGAAGTTTAATTTAGAGATTGATTTTTGAACATTTTAATTACCAATCAACATTTATTAAGTATGAAATTTTTATCTCTACTGCTTCTTGCACTAACCTTGAACTTGGGACTTGGAACTTGGAACTGTTCCGCCCAAGACAAAGCACCCTACAAAGCCGTATTCCAAAAGCAATACAAATATGATTCTGTACCGAATGATCCAACCAGAGCCAGAATTTACACACTCGGCAACGGACTGAAAGTTTACATGAGCGTTTACAAAGATGCTCCGCGTATTCAAACTTATATTGCGGTTCGGGCAGGAAGTAAAAATGATCCGGCTGACGCAACAGGAATGGCGCATTATCTGGAGCACATGCTTTTCAAAGGCACAGACACATACGGAACATTGAATTTTTCAAAAGAAGAAATGGAATTAAAAAAAATAGATTCGCTTTATGATATTTACGGAAAAACAAAGGACCCATTTCAGCGAAAAAAAATCTATCATAACATCGACAGCATATCGGGCGTGTCGGCAAAATATTCCATCGCGAATGAATACGACAAGATGATGTCGAACATTGGCGCAAGAGGAACAAATGCCTATACCTGGATGGAGCAAACTGTTTATATGAATGATATCCCCACCAACCAACTTTACAAATGGCTGACGATAGAAAGCGAGCGATTCAGAAAACCTGTGATGCGTCTGTTTCATACAGAACTGGAAGCGGTGTATGAAGAAAAAAATACCTCTCTTGATAACGACTATAGAAAAATGGACGAAGCATTGTATGCAGGCCTATGGCAAAAACATACGTATGGAACTCAAACTACCATAGGCACGATCGATCATTTAAAAAACCCTTCTCTAAAAAAAATTAAGGAATACGAAAGCACTTATTATGTGGCGAACAATATGGCGCTTTGCATTGCCGGAGACTTCGATCCTGATTCCACGATCAAATGGATCGATCAAACAATGGGTTTGCTGATTTCAAAACCCGTTCCAGGTTTCAATCCTCCTGTTGAAAATCTAATCATCGCTCCCATCGTAAAAAATGTTACAGGACCATTTCCGGAAACCATGTCGTTGGGATTTCGGTTTTCCGGCATAGGAACAAAAGATGCCGAGCTGCTGGAACTGATGAGTCAGATCCTCTATAACGGAAAAGCCGGATTGATTGATCTTGATCTTGTGCAGCAACAAAAAGCACTTGCAGTAAATTGTTATCCGCTCATCCTGAAAGATTATTCTGCTCATATTTTCTCTGCTGATCCGAAAGAAGGACAAAAACTGGAAGACCTGACAACTATGCTGCTGGCAGAAATTGAAAAAGTAAAGAAGGGAGATTTCCCCGACTGGCTTATTCCTGCCATCATTAGTAATTCAAAATTGCAGGAAACAAAAACATATGAGAGCAACAATGGCCGTGCTTCTGCATTTGTTCAATCTTTTATTGACGACTTACCTTGGGAATATACAGTGAATGAAATTGACCGTCTGTCAAAAATCACCAAACAGGATATTATTGACTTCGCGAAAAAGAATTACGGAGATAATTATGTGGTGGTTTATAAGCGCACAGGAACGGACAGTATTTCCAAAAAAGTTGACAAACCGGAGATACATCCTGTTGAAACAAACCGCAACGAGCAAAGCTCGTTTTTGAAAAATTTCATCAATATCCCTGCGGATGAGATCGAGCCAAAATTTGTCGACTATGCAAAAGATATTCAACAATTCTCTGTGAAAAAAAATTGGTCCACTTCGCTCACCACAGGCATTCCGGCATTCTACAATCAAAATACGGAAAGTCAAACTTTTTCACTTTACTATCTGTTAAACATGGGGAGCAATCATAACAAAAAACTTCCTGTCGCAATTGAATACCTGCCCTTTCTTGGAACTTCAAAATACACTCCTGAACAGTTGCAGCAGGAATTTTACAAACTCGCTTGTGATTTTGGAGTATTTAATTCTGAAGATCAGGTATATGTTTACCTGAGCGGTCTTACGGAAAATTCTGAAAAAGCCCTGACCCTTTTCGAAAGTCTGCTGGGTGATGCAAAACCAAATCCCACTGCACTTAATAATCTGGTGGATGATATTCTGAAACAACGAACCGATGCTAAACTCGATAAAAAGACAATTCTATGGAGCGCGATGTATAATTATGCGAAGTATGGTTCAAAATCTCCATTCACAAATATTCTCTCAGAAAAAGAATTGAAGTCCTTGAAGCCGGAAGAACTGACTGCCATTATTAAATCGCTCACTTCTTACCAACACCGAATTCTTTGTTACGGTTCAATGCCACAGAATGAATTGCAAACTTTACTTAACAAGTATCACAAAACTCCTGAGCAATTGAAGCCGCTGCCTGTGGAAACAAAATTCGAAGAACTTCCTACCGTTACTAATAAAGTATTTGCAGTTAATTATGACATGACGCAGGCGGAAATTCTGTTTGTATCAAAATCAGAAGCATATTATAAAAATATCACCCCTCCTATTAAATTATTTAATGAATATTTTGGCTCAGGAATGTCATCTATCGTGGTTCAGGAACTCCGGGAGTCACAAGCACTCGCTTACTCCGCTGTGTCTAATTATACGGAAGCAAACCGCCTTGACAAAGCGAATTACATCATATCCTACATCGGAACGCAGGCAGATAAATTACCCGAAGCGATGGACGGGCTTTTAGGACTGATGACAAGCATGCCCGAATCGGATATTTCATTTAACGCTGCTAAGAAAGCGGTGCTTGAAAATATACGCAGTACAAGAATTACAAGAACCGGAATCCTGTTCAACTATGAACAAGCCAAACGGCTCGGTCTCGATTACGACATACGAAAAGATATTTATGAAAAAATAACGGACATGAAAATGGCGGATATAAAAAGATTTCACTCGGAACATATGAGCAAAAAAAATTACACTATTCTTGTTCTTGGAAATCAAAAACTCATTGATCAGAAAGTGCTGCAGAAATATGGTACAGTGAGGTGGCTGACGCTGGAAGAAATATTTGGATATTAAAAAAACTAAACCACTCTGCACTGGAAGTGCAGAGGTTTGAAAAGACAAAGAATGAAATTCTTACTCCAATATAATATTATCAGTATCTGCATTCGATGGTTTGCGATGATGCTCAAGATATTGTTCTACCATCTTATCAG
>JACRAL010000003.1 GCA_016213435.1 Bacteroidota bacterium | reverse complement strand
TGCCAAAATAGTGCACGAAGAAGCTGAAAGTATTCTTGCAAGCCTTGCTCCCTACAATGTAACAACCGCCAAAATGCAGGCGCTGAGCGCGGCCATTGCCCGGTACGAAGAGCTTATCGGCAGGCGGGGCAGCGGCAAGGCTATTTTACATGCCGGTGCTGAAATTGATTTTATGCCCGGCACAGAAGTTACTTACGGATCAGAATTAGACGCCTATATACAACCCTACTCATGCAGTAATAATATTGCACGAATGGCATATCAGGCAAACGATGATGCTGCAGGAGAAGATAACTTTGTTACAACCGCAAATCGCCAGCCTTTAGAAACACCTGACATTAAGAAAAAGGAATGTAACATAAAAGTTTACCCAAATCCCACTACCGGAAGACTTGTTATTGAAATAGACTCCGATGATTTAAATTCCGATGTAATACTTAGCGATCTGGCAGGGAAGGCTTTGTTTAAAACACATATTTCTGATTCAGGCCGGTTTGAAATAAATTTAGACAGGCAGAACAATGGGATTTATTTGCTTGATGTAAGGAACGGAAAAAAACGTGAAGTTTTTAAAATCATTCTGGCAAGATGAGAATTATTTTATTATTTATTCTGATCATTATATTTTGCTTTTTTTCCTGCAGGAAAAAATCAGAAGTTAATATTCATGGTATTGTGTTTTCGACAGGAACAGGCAAAGGCCTCCCAAATATTGAGGTGCAATTTTACACCATTAAGGATAAATTATTTAACGATAAATGCAGTTACCTTATAACCAGGACTGATGCCAATGGTAATTTTTCATTTTCTGATGTTGAAATTATAGACAATAAAAAATATACTTATGGTTTATGGGTACCTTATTTTAGTAATAGTGATTATGCGATGTTTGGAATAGGACCGATTGATATAGAAACAGGTGAATTAAAACTTTTTCATTCACTTGGTGTCACTTCAAATTTTAAAAAATTATATATTTTATTACCGGAGGACATACATGTTTTACCTCCTGATTCATTTACGGTATTTTTGGAGAATAGGTATTTGCATTACTATTTACCTGATAATATCTGGCAATTGGATTTTTTCCCCAGTGAGTTTCATTTTTTTCCAGATAACTTTCCAACATCATATTATGCTTATATTGGTGTTTACCCAATGGGCTGGTGGCACCTTAAATTTGAAAAGATAAAGAACGGAGAGCAGAGTGTTTTTTTAGACAGCATTTATCTTGGAATGGGTGAAACAAAGGAATATATTTTACCCTGGTAGTTTTTTAAACCCACATTTCTGATATTGGACAATTTGAAATAAATTTAGACAGGCAGAACAATGGGATTTATTTGCTAGAAGTAAGAAACAGCAAAAAATCCGAGGTTTTTAAAATAATTTTAGCGCGATGAAGTTTGCATTGATTTTTTTATTTCTGATTCCGGTTTGTTTGGTTTCCTGCAGAAAAAAATCTAAAATTCTGGTGCATGGCATAGTATTTTCTACAGGTACAGGCAATGGGCTTCCCAATATTGAGGTGCAATTTTACACCATTAAGGATAAATTATTTTCCGATAAATGCAATTATCTGGTAACAAAGACAGATGCCAATGGAAATTTTTCATTTCCGGATGTTGAAATTATTGATAATGGTAAATACACATACGGCTTAGATGTGCCATATTATAGTAATAGTGATTATACAATGTTTGGTATCGGGCCGATTGATATAGATATTGATGATTTATCTAACAATCAAATTTTAAGTGTTACAGCAACATTTAAAGATTTAACAATTCTTTTACCTGAAAATGTTATTGTTCAATATCCTGATTCATTTACTGCTACTTTTGAAAATAGAATATATCATAATTATTTACCTGATAATATTTGGCAACTAGTGCGAACTCCTAAATCTTTTCATTCAACCGTTATTTATCCGAATAATCTTTCAACAAATTTTCCACCATATTCTATTGGTTGGTGGCACATCACTTTCGATAAAATAAAAAACGGGGTACAAAGCGTGTTTCAGGACAGTATTTATTTGGGGATGGGGGAGACAAAGGAATATGTGTTGCCGTGGTGAAATGTTCTGTTATTGTATATTTTAGAAAACTATGAAAACAATTTTATATCAGATTTGTCTTTATTGCCTATTTTTTTTTAATACTGTAATAAGTTTTGCCCAAAATGGCTGGTTTTTACAATTGCCTCCTGCAATAGGCCCTACTCTTTTTTCAGTTCATTTTACCGATAGCCAGACAGGATGGGCTGTTGGTAATGCCAGTTTTATACTTAAAACAACTAATGGAGGTAATACATGGAGTTTGCAAAATACCGGTATTACAAACGGATGGTTTTTTGGTGTTGATTTTATCAATGACCAGACCGGATGGGTGGTAGGCGATTCAGGGCTGATTCTTAAAACTACAAATGGCGGGTCAAATTGGATTGTTCAAAATTGTGATTCTAACTTAAAATTTAATTCTGTAACATTTATTAACAGCCAGACAGGCTGGGTTGTTGGAGACGGTGGTGTAATTCTTAAAACCACGAATGGCGGTACAACTTGGATCACTCAAACAAGCGGTACCTCATACCAATTAGAGTCGGTATTTTTTTATGATACACAAATAGGATGGGCAGTTGGCGAACATGGAAAAATATTAAACACTACAAATGGTGGCAATAATAATTGGAATAATCAGACAAGTGGTAATACCAATGATTTACTTTCTGTTTATTTTACTGATAGCCAAACCGGCTGGGCTGTAGGTTATATTGGCGTTATCCTTCATACTGCAGATGGTGGCGTTACATGGATTGCTCAATCTATTAACACAATATTCTGGCTGCAATCGGTTTTTTTCAGCAACAGTCAAACCGGATGGACAGTTGGCGCTTTAGGTTATGTTTATCATACAACCGACGGTGGAAATACATGGAATTTACAGGCAAGCAGCACGTCAAATTCTTTATTTTCAGTTTACTTTTCTAACGATCAAACCGGCTGGGCAGTGGGCGCCGGAAATACAATATTGAAAACCACAAATGGCGGCGGCAGTTGGATTGAAGAAACTGATTATAATAAAACCCAGGTTAATTATCCTAATCCATTTAACAGTACCACCAAAATAAAATATACAGTTTCGGAAAAAGAGCTTGTTTTAATAAAAATATTCGATATCTCCGGCAGAGAAATTACCACTTTAACAAACGAAGAAAAACCGCCCGGCGAATATGAAATAAACTTTGTCGCTACTGGATTACAGGCAGGCATATATTATTACCTGATAAAAACAGGAAATAAAACAAGCGCAGGGAAAATGGTTTTGGTAAAGTAATAAAATATGTTGCAGTAACGCCGGTTTAAAATCGGCTCAACAAAAAGCCAAAAGCCCGGCTGTGAAAAGTGGTAAAAGAGTAGGGATTTAGAATATAATAATAATTACAGAACTTAATATAAACCTAAATATATGAAAAGAGGAATTAATTTATTTTTGTTAGTGTTTATTATAATAAATATTAACTGTTTTGCATCATTAAGGCAAACCGAATGTAATGGAGCATGGAGTAATCCCAAAATTTGGCAATTCGGGATTATACCAGGCGCAAATGATAGCATTTTAATAAAACATTTTGTTGCTATGGATACAATATTGTCTACACAAAACAATTTTATTGTTATAACAGAACATGGCGAATTGTGCAGCCAATATGCCATTATAGTAAATGCAGGTTCAAAAGTTTATAATTACGGCTCAATATGCGCCTCTTCATTTGTGCTTAATGACACCTTGATAGATTATGGTGTTATTAAAACAATGCAGTTTGTAATTTCCGGGTATTTAGAGATTTTAGGCAGTGTGATTGTCGGCCCTTATACTTGTTTTGGCCAGGCATCCTGTACGCCGATTATTTTCAAGCAGGGAGATACATTAGTGTCGAATACTGAAGCATTTGAATATGACTGGTATAAAAATAACCAATCACTAAGTATTGATTCGATCATGATTTTACCAACGCAAACGGGATATTATAAACTTAGAATTAAGAAAACAAATACAGATGAATTTAGCAATTTCTCAGATAGTGTATATGTTGTTATATCATCCACGTCAGTTAATAACATTTTTCAGAATAAAAATCAAATAGAAATTTCTCAGCAAATGGAAAATAATTTATTGAAAATTGTAATTAAAAATCCGTGTAGTAATAAGTATAATATTGAAATATATAATTTGTTGGGAATAAAAATCAGCGATGCTGTATTTATGCAGAATTATACTATTCAGTTTAATAATTTTACAAAAGGCTATTATATTTACAAGATATCTGATGGAATAAATATAAAATCAGGAACTTTTATTGTTAGATAAACAAAAGGTAATAGATAAAATAATCACTGTTCCATATTGCAGATAACGCCACGGGCGCAGCCATTGCGGGCGCCACTATCAGCGGCGACGGGAAAACGGCCGCCGGCGACAACGAAGGCTCTGCCGGACTGGAAAGAGCGCATACCGGGGAGCAGCATTTCACGGTGCAGGCCGCAGGCTACGAATCGCAGGATGTTACGGTGCATATCCGCCGCGGAACCGTTAACGAGGTAACCGTGCGGTTGAAGAAAACGGTTTAACGTTTGTAAACGTTCAGAAGGTATTGTTGCCCCACCTTTTCAGTTTTCGCGCTTTGCGAAATTCAAATGCTCTTCCCATTATTTATTTTCCAATTAAAATTTTCATAAAAATAATAAAATTTAATACAGGAGGATAATTTTTTTATCTCTGATTTTTAGCTACCTTTGTAACCAGGAATGATTAATAAAATAAACGCAGAGGTGCAGAGTCGCAGAGGATAAATAAAAATACATGAATTAAAGTAAAACTCGGCGTCTCAGCGTTAAAATAAAAACACATGGAATATAAGTGCAAAATAATCATCAACTTATAAAAATTTAAACAGATGAAAACTTCATTCAGCGCCTTTATTATTGCACTGGCAATTATTATAGCGGCTTATCTATTTGCCGGGGCATGGAAAAAAACCCATAATACCAGCGAAACGATCAATGTTACCGGGATGGCCAAGAAGGATTTCTCTTCAGACCTCATCGTATGGAAAGGCTCGTTTTCAAGAAAAGCGTATGTTATCAAAGAAGCCTATACCCAGATAAAAAAAGATGCTGACATTATTAAGGCATACCTGATCGGAAAAGGAGTAAATGAAAAAGAAATTGTTTTTTCCTCTGTTACCATTAATAAAGATTTTAAAATGGCTTATAACAAAGAAGGTATGGAAACAAGCAGTTATCCTGACGGATTTACCCTTATGCAGGCTGTTACCATTGAATCGAAAGAGGTTGACAAAATAGAAAAAATTTCAAGAGAAGTTACCGAACTGATTGATTCCGGCGTGGAATTTTATTCATCTCACCCGGAATATTATTATACCAAGCTTGCCGAACTGAAGATCGAAATGCTTGCCAATGCAACAAAAGATGGCTATACCCGGGCTTCAAAAATTGCCGAAAATGCAGACAGCAAGATCGGGAACCTAAGGAATGCAAGCATGGGAATCTTCCAGATCACCGCTCAAAACTCATCAGAAAATTACTCATGGGGCGGTACGTTCAATACAGCATCAAAAAGAAAATCAGCCTCTGTAACCGTAAAACTTGAGTTTGACGTAAAATAATAGGTTATGCAACTTCCCTGCAACCATTTTAATATTTTAATTGTCTAATAATCCGAGGGCTTATGTTTGATATCGAGCAAATCATTGAAGGGTGCGCGCGGATGGACAGAAAAGCCCAGAAGAAGTTGTACGATAAATATGCTTCCGTATTATTAGGTATGTGTGTACGGTATGCAAACAACAGGGCGGAAGCAGAAGATGTGTTGCAGGATGGCTTTGTAAAAATATTTTTCAATATAAAACAATACAACGGAACAGGTTCTTTTGAAGGATGGATGAAAAGGATAATAATCAACACGGCAATATCGAATTACCGTGCGAATCTGAAACATTACTATCACATGGATGTGGAAGATATTAAAAAAACCGAGATTGACGAAACATCCATTGATACTTCAGAGTTTTCGAGGGAAGAGTTGCTTAAAATCATAAGTAATCTGCCTGAGGGTTTCAGGGTCGTTTTTAACCTGTATGCCGTGGAAGGATATAAACATAAAGAAATAGCGGAGATGCTCGGAATTGATATAGGAACGTCAAAATCGCAGTATTCCAGGGCAAAAGCGCTGATACAGAAAAAACTTTACGAATTAAGCAAACTGAAGGTACATCAGCCGCAATGAATGATGGTTTAAACATAGAAGATCTCTTTAAAAATACATTGGAAGGTCATAAAGTAGAACCTAAAACCAATGTATGGAACGGTATCCGGAGAAAACTCTGGGTGCGCGAATTCAGGCTGTTTTTTAGAAATTCGTTTGAAAATTTCAAAATAGATCCAAGCGCTTCGGTATGGCCTGCTATTGTCAGAAAACTTTGGCTGTATCAATTCCTGCGGTTCAGCCCTTCAACATTTAATATATATTATGTAGGACTCACGGCTGCATTGCTGTCCGGCATTTATTTCTTACCGGATATTTCAGGTAATAAGGAAATCACAGCCAGTAATAATATTACTCCGGAAATCAAAAAGGAAAATACAATTACAAAACCTATCCCACCCTTAGTTGTTCCTTCAAATACTACCTCAAATTCTGCTTTAATCGCTAACAATACCGGCGAGACACGTAAAATTGAAACAGATGTTAAAACAACTTCCGCAAAAAAAGCAGAACAAAACAATAATGCTATTGTTAACTTTTTAAATAAAGGGACCGCTAAAAATATCCCTGCAAATAAATTCTTTACTAAACAGCAGGCTAACCCGGACAACTTCTTAGTTGCATTCAATGCCGAAGCGCCGGTAAATAATACCGTTATTTCCAATGAAAACCGGCAGCCCGCTGAAATGACTTTAGAGAATATTCTTTCGATTAAACCTCATTTGCCGATCACACCTTTTAAAGAGACCTATCCGGATACTGTCGCATTTAATGTAATAGGAATGCCCATTATCATTGAAAATGCACTTTGGTCTGTTGACGCATACTGGATGCCTATGATTAATCAGAGTTCTTTTACCTCTAAAAATACAGAATTCGACAGTTATGTGAAGATGAGAAAAAATCAGACATCGCAGGCCTTTTCGTTTCCATCTTTTGGCGCCAGCGTGAATTTCTCTTATAAAAACTGGATATTCCAGGTCGGACTTGCATATACACAGTTGACAGAAAAAATAAGGGTGCCCAATACGGTAACATACGGAAATCCTCACTCCACGATATATAATTCTCATCACGGATATTTTATAAACGATTCCATCGGGTTCCTCAACTTAGATTCTTTATTAGGCCCGAATCACGATACGGTATGGATTTATATTCCGTATCCCAGGTGGAATGTCGTTAACAGTTCGCTTATTATTGATTCGTATGATTCAGCAAACGTAGCAACGTATAAAGAAATCATTAATAAATATTCCTATCTTGAAATTCCCGTAATGGCAGGCTACCAGGTAAAAAATAACAAATTCTCTTTTGCACTTAAAGGGGGAATAGCTTTCGGCTTTTTGATGAGCGCCAACGGCAAAACCATCTCTCCATCCGGATATAATTCGCTTAACCTTGAAAACACCAACCTGCCGTTTGTTCAGACCAATTTCACCCTGCTGTTTGGATTCGGTATTAATTATCATTTAACTTACAAGCTGGCGATTTTCGGAGAACCGGTGATACGGAAAAATCTGAATTCCATGTTTGAAAATAGGTTAAAAATCACACAGAAATTTCAATCGGGTGGCGTGAAATTTGGTGTAAGATATATTTTTTAGAATTTGATTTTTAATGGGGAAATTTTACAAACTCATTTTTGCTTTGGTTTTGGCATTTATTATTATAAATGTGAATGGCCAATATGCTCAGCCTGATTATATCACGATAATAAAAAACACACCTTCTGTTATTGATGTTAGAGCAAACGACAGCTATTCCGCCGAATATTACATGACCGTCCCGTATCAGAATGATTCCGGTATTGATGTTATTCCTCCTGGCCATGGCTCGCTGGCGTTTATAAATAATTATACCATAATGTACACGCCCGACAGCAATTTTGTGGGTGAAGATAATTTTGTTTACGGGATTGCCGTGTACGACAAACTTAATTTTTCCATTGATACGGCAAGAGTTTACGTTACCGTGATAGAGCCTGATTCATCCGCATGTCATGCTTATTTTACTTTTACCACAAACCCAACCAATAACCAGGTATCATTTCACGGAAACAATCTTCTCTCTTTTCCGGGAAGTTCCACTTCGTTCCAATGGAATTTTGGCGACAGCACCTTTAGCGGCATACAAAACCCCATTCACTATTTTCCCTCTGGTATCGGTCATGTATGTTTAACCGTTACCACAACTTTTGGCTGCTCCAGCACATACTGCGATAGTATTAATATTGCCAACACCACATGTGAAGCGGCCTTCAGCTATAACCATACAAATTGCCCGAACTGTTACCATTTTGAGGATAATTCAACAGGCAATGTTATTGCATGGGAATGGAATTTCGATGACAATACCGTATTTGCGCTGCAAAACCCAAATTATGTATTCCCCGATTCCGGAGTTTATCATATCTGCCTCACGATTCATACTGATAATAATTGCAGCAATACTGTTTGCGAAAATATTTATATACCCTATCATGTTATTATTACAGAATGCAACTCCATTTTCTCATACAAACAAGATACTGTTCCCGGATATCAGAACAGATATTTTTTCAATGATTATTCGCTGGGAAATATCACAAGCTGGCACTGGGATTTTGACGACGAAGCAACATCAGATCTTCAAAATCCGGAGCATATTTTTGAAACGGGCGGTATATTTAATGTATGTCTTAAAATAAATACTTCCGATAGCTGCACAAGCACCTTCTGCCAGCAGATTCATATTGATACATCGGCTACATGCCATGCCGCTTTTACATTTCTTTCATGTTCATCCAACAACCAGGTTACCTTCAGTGATATTTCTACCGGGAATATTGATTCATGGAACTGGCAATTTGGCGACTACGAAGTTACCGCATTGCAGAATCCCCAGCATGCATATCCTGATTCAGGCCTGTATCATGCATGCCTGACGATTCATACTCCCGGAGGTTGCTCAAGCGCATATTGCTTAGATATTCATTTGCAGCACCATACAGTTTCCACAAAAAGCTTTTGTGTGATTGTATCTACTGATAATTGTCTTTTACCCGAAGGTAAAGTAATTTTATACGATACGGATTCATGTTTCCGGGCTGTTGCCATAGAGACCATCACACCCCAAAGTATTGGAACCGCCTGCTTTGATGTTCTGCCTGGCAATTACCTGATTTATGCTATACCTTATTACAACTATGAACAAAACTACAATAAGAATTATTTCCCTACCTATTTTGGAGATAGTATTTTCTGGTCAGATGCAATGGTTGTTAATATAGATACTATATCCAATCTTCATATAAATTTATTTTCAAGTATGATCGCCCCGGATTATTACGGCGTAGGTTTAATAGAAGGCAGTATTACATATACATGCGATTCAACCTATGAAACTGATATTTACGGGTCGAACTGGTTTGACGAGGATTCTACAAATAAAGATCTTACCGGCACACATTATGCAAGGCATATGCCGGTGATCCTGTTAAATGAAAATAATGTCCCTGTAAAATTTCTTTTATCAAAATCAGCAGGTAATTTTTCATTCCGGCATCTGGCAAACGGCAGCTATAAAATTTATACTGAAAAAGCAGGACTGCTAACCCTGCCTGTAGGCGTAACGCTGAATTCTCAAAACCAAAATACGGAGGGCATTTCAATTACCATTGGAAGCACAACCATATCCGGAGATTCTGAAGAATTACTATTCAATGATATGAATAAATCACTCTTATTATACCCTGTGCCAATCAAAGACTGGCTGAATGTTTCCATAGATGTATCCAATAAAACAGATGTTACGGTTATTATCGAAAACATATCCGGGCAGGCGCTTGTTTCAAAAAAACTCTCACTTAACGAAGGGATTAACAGAACCCGTTTAAACTTAGGCTCGCTGGACCATGGCGTATATTTTCTCCGGTTCATTTCCGGCAATGGAAAAATAATTACCAAGCCTTTTGTTAAATAAGTGTCTGTAAAAAAATAAACTTTACAATTATCATAATGATGAATATCGAATACCTGCCCGCTTCGCAGCAGGCGGGTTGAACCGCAGAATATCGAAGTATTCAAACACTTCAACACCTGCCTGCCGGCCTGCCTGTCCGGTAGGCAAGGTTCAACATTCGTTATTCAGTATTCGTTATTTTTTTAATATTAAATGACAATGTTATTTCTCAATACTTCGGTAATTTTTTTTAATGAAGGGCTAAAGCCCTTGGTATTTCTTCGTTTTATCAATTACCCCGACCTTAAGGTCGGGGTAATTCAAAACGCTCACGAATAGCGGGCTTTAGCCCAAAATGACCCCAAAAATT
>JACRAL010000060.1 GCA_016213435.1 Bacteroidota bacterium | reverse complement strand
TATTTGCTGCATGGCAAAACCATTGCGGCTTACAATAAAAGAAAGCCTCCCTCAACTAAAGGGAGTACTCAGAAAGCAACCCCGGCATTTACGCTCACGCATCCAGATGCTGATTCTGATGAAAGAGGGAAAAGCACATAGTAGAAAACATTACATCATTATTCTTTCTTCCTCTACAGACACTTTTGTTCAATTTCAACTAATCACTATTCTTTTCATAAGCGCGTATTGCGCTGACCGAATAAAAACTAAGTGATGCATGTTTTTCAATCTTTGTATATTAGCGTACTCTATGTTTACTTTATTTAAAAAAGAAATTCGATCATTCCTGAGTTCGCTCATCGGCTACATTGCCATTTGCGTTTTTCTTTTGCTGGTCGGACTTTTTTTATGGATACTTCCTACAGATTCAAACATTCTCAATAACGGCTATGCCGGGCTTGATGCGCTGTTCTCACTCGCACCCTGGGTGTTTCTTTTCCTGATTCCTGCCATCACCATGCGTTCGTTTGCCGATGAAAGAAAAGCCGGCACAATAGAATTTCTCCTTACAAAACCGCTCACCGATCTGCAAATCATCCTTGCAAAATATTTCGCAAGTGTTACACTGGTACTTTTTTCGCTGCTCCCCACGATCATTTATTATTTCTCCATTTACAAACTCGGAAATCCTGTAGGCAACATTGATTCAGGCGGAACTTGGGGTTCGTACATCGGTTTATTTTTTCTCGCATCTGCTTTCACCGCCATAGGAATTTTTGCTTCTTCGCTTTCGGATAATCAGATCGTAGCATTCATTCTCGCAGTGTTCCTGTGTTTTTTTCTATACATCGGCTTTGAATATATCAGCATGCTCGACCTGTTTGGGAAAATGGGGGCGCTCATTCTTGCTCTCGGAATCAACGATCATTACACCTCCATGAGCAGAGGAGTGATTGATACACGCGATGTGATTTATTACTTAAGCATAATTGGAATTTTTATTCTGATGACTAAAACAAAATTAGAAAGCAGGAAGTGGTAAATCATCGAAAAACGAAACTGCACGAAAAATACGAATGAAAAAAAGAAGAGACATAATTCAACTTTTTCTGAGTATAGCGATCATTCTGCTTGTAAATTTTATTGCTTCATTTTTCTTTTCACGCATTGATCTTACTTCCGAAAAACGTTATACGCTTTCTCCTGCCACCAAAGAAATGCTAGGCAAATTGGACGACATCGTTTTCTTCAAAGTTTATTTAGACGGAGATATGCCTGCCGGATTCGACCGTCTCAAAACTTCCACGAAAGAAATCTTGGATGAATTCAGAGTGTATTCGCACGGGAACATTGAATACCAGTTTATCAATCCGCTTGAAAGTGCAGACAAGAAAAAACAAAACGATATCATCCGCCAGTTGATGCAGAAAGGGCTTATTCCTACCGACATTGAGGTAAATGAAAAAGGAGGAATGTCTCAGCAAACTGTTTTTCCTGCCGCGCTTGCCACCTATCGCACGCGGGAATTCCCTGCACAACTTTTCAAAGAACAGGTGGGTGTCCCTAGCGAAATGCAGTTGAATAATTCCATCCAGTCGCTGGAATATGAACTTTCCACTACCATCCGAAAATTAACAATGACTGCGAAATCTAAAATCGCTTTCACCGAAGGACATGGGGAACTGGATTCGGTAGACGTAGCGGACATCGCAACTTCACTGAGAGATTATTATGCGGTAGGTCGTTTTAAATTAGATGGCAAGCTGAAAAATATTGAAAAGATCAATCAGCTGAAAGCCATCATCATTGCAAAACCGGATTCTGTTTTTTCCGAGCAGGTAAAATTTATTATTGACCAGTACATCATGCAGGGCGGAAAAGTGTTGTGGCTGGTGGATGGCGTTTTTGCGAGCATGGATAGCCTAAGCCGCAGCGCAGAAACTTTTGCAGTTACCATGCCTCTCAATCTGGAAAACCAGTTTTTCAAATATGGCGTACGCATAAATCCTAATCTTGTGTTGGACATGCGCTCCGGAGTGGTTCCCATTCCTGTGAATAACAAATACAAACTCATGCCCTGGTTTTATTTTCCTCTATTTGCGCAAAGCAACAATCATCCGATCGTGAACAACATTAATGTAGTAAAAGGAGAATTCTCCAGCACGATTGATACGGTGAGTAACAGAGGGGTAAAGAAAACTTTTTTGCTTTCCACTTCAAAATATGCGACTGCACAGAATGCACCTGCACGGATTGATCTCCGCACCGTTTTCCAGGAACCTGATGTAAGAATGTTCAATCGCGCTTATTTGCCTGTAGCTGTTTTGCTGGAAGGTGAATTTGAATCGCTCTACAAAAACCGGCTACTGCATGGACTTGATTCATTACCTCAGATAAAATTTAAAGACAAAAGTGTTCCTACAAAAATGATCCTTGTTTCCGATGGTGATATAATTAAAAATGCGGTTCAGCATTCTGCAAATAGAGCATACCCGCTCGGCTATGATATTTATTCCAAGCTGACCTATGGCAACAAAAACTTCATCCTGAACGCAGTGAATTATCTTTGTGATGATTCAGGATTATTGGAAGTGCGCTCCCGCGAACTTAAATTGAGAATAATGGATAGAAAAAAAGTTACGGAAGAAAAATTCAAATGGCAGTCGATCAATACAGTGCTGCCTCTCTTATTGATAATTATTTTCGGAATTGTTCAGTCCATCATCAGAAGAAGAAAATTTACCGCCTAAAAAAAAGAAATTATGTCTTCAAAAAATAAAATCGCAATTCTTCTTGTTATTATTCTTGCATCTGCTGCGCTGTGGTTGTACCGTCACAACAGTAAAAGCACCATACGCAAGGAACTTTATGATTTTTCCCTGGAGGATACTTCTTCCATTAACAAGATTTACATGGTTAACATGGCAGGCAAGCAAATTACACTTGAAAAAATCAAACCGGGGAACTGGCAAGTGAACGAAAAATTCAAGGCAAGAAATGATGCCATAAAAACTCTTCTCACCACAATAAAAGACATGCGGGTAAAAGCACCTGTTGCAAAAAGCGCTATAGAAAATGTTTCCAAAGATCTGGCATCGCGGGGAACCAAAGTGGAAATTTATCAGAACAATGAACTTGTTAAGATGTATTATGTAGGCGATGACACGCAGGACGGATTGGGAACATTCATGCTTCTGAATGACATAGAAACAGGTGAAAATTCTTCCCTCCCTTTTGTTATGTCCATTCCGGGGTTTAACGGATTTCTTTCGGTACGGTATTTTCTCGATGAAGAAATGTGGCGCGATAAAACCATCTATGGATTTTATCCCGATCAGATCTCATCCGTTTCACTTAAGAATGTACGCTTTCCTGATTCTTCTTTCACCATTTCGCTTTCCTCCGACATGAGTAAGATCGCCCTTTCTGATAACAAAGGAAATAATATTGCTGATTTCGATACGCTGAAAGCAAAACGCTACCTCACCTATTTTTCAAATCTTCAGTACGAATCGCTGAAGAATGACATGAGAAAATCGCTTCGGGATTCTGTTTTTTCAAAAAATCCTGTACATATCATTGAGTTGAAAGACCGACAAGGAAAAATTCACAACATGAAAACCTTTGCCAAACCGGCTGATGACCCGAACAAAACAGATGAGGTGACCGGCAAACATATTACCGAAGACATTGAACGCATGTACGCACTTTTCAACGAGGATAAAGACGTTGCAACGATCCAGTATTTTGCTTTCGGAAAAATGTTTCATGGCCTCTCTTATTTTAAAAAAGATATAAATCCTGCTAAGAAGAAATAATGCCTGAGACCAACTGGAAAAAAATAAATCATTATTTATTACTTGCTTTCGGAATTGCATGGGCAAGCGCACTCATGATGCGCTTTTCACAGATTGCCTATGGATCGCCTGAATCTCTCAGCATTATTGCGCTCTTTTACATGCCCGCTCCGGCAATTGCCGCATTCATTGTGCAGAAATTTTTCTGGAACGGAAGTTTGGCTGAATTCGGTTTCACGATAAAAGAAATTTCATGGAAATGGTTTTTACTTTACAATCCGATCCTCTACCTTGTCTTCTTTCTCGGTTCGCTCTTAACTGTATTTCTTCTCGGAAATCAAATGCACATTCCGCAATTCGGTTATCTTGATTTTTCAAACGATCATTTCATTGAGTTTTTCAAACAAGCAATGGAAACACAGGGAAAAGAAGCAATATTCCCATTTCCACTGGAGCAACTGCAACAGCTTCATATAAATATTTCTTCCATCGTTCTTATTGCCGGGATAATTGCCGCAGTGCTTGCAGCATATACCATCAACCTGCCGTTCACATTCGGAGAAGAACTCGGCTGGCGCGGACTGATGCTGAAAGAAACACAGCACCTCGGTTTCTGGAAAAGTAATTTATTCATCGGCTCCATCTGGGGATTGTGGCATGCACCGATCATCATGGTGGGACATAACTATCCGCTTCATCCGCACATTGGAATCGGCATGATGGTTTTGTTTTGCGTGAGTCTTTCTTTTGCGCTGTCCTATATCCGTTTCAGGACAAAAACAATTTTTGGCCCCTCAGCATTTCACGGAATGATCAATGCTTCCGGAGGAATATCCTTACTGCTCATTTCTTCCTCCAACGAACTTTTCGGAAGCATTGCGGGTATTGCCGGAATAAGCGGAGGATTGTTGGTTCTTGCTTACATCCTTCTTTTTGACCGAAAATTTATTGCTGACTTCAGGAGTTTTGAATTTCCTGCTTCAACTTAAAAAACAATAAAATGAAAACAACACTTTTTAACCGCAATGTTTTATTTGCTCTCCTATTATATGGAATCATGGGAGGAATTCTTTTTGTCAGACACACGGTTCACTATATTCTTAATAGTTATGAACTTCTTCAGGAGGTTTTGGGATTTATTTATGATTTTAGTTTTTGGGTTTTCATACTTAGTTTTTGGGGCATCCCGATGGTCATAGCTTTAATGATTTACAAGCAAAAATCAAAAGGTAACATGAATTATTGGAAATCATTCCAAATTGCTTTAGTAATGTTTTTCGTAGTTTCTATTATAAGTTTGTCGTATGCAGTTATAGTTAGATATATGGAAGATGGCTATTGGGGAACAATAAATTATTGGACTTTCATTTCCATATTTCTACTTTGTACAGGAATTGCCTCCAGCTTGACAGCATCCTTATTATTTAAAAATAGAACCGTTGCTATTTTGATTGTTGTTATAGCTATAATTGCTATAGTAGTTGGTAAAATAATGAGGATATTTTAAATTAGGACTTAGGCACCCGATAGCTATCGGGTTTGGACTAAAGTCCAGATTGGCAGATTGAATTATTTGCCACGACCTTAAGGTCGTGGCTATTGAAACAGCCCGAAAATCGGCTTTAGCCAAAATTCTATAAATGATTACTTGGCAGTAATTCGTTACAATGCTTGCTTATAGTTTTAACAGCTTCATGTGAAAATATTTTAGATTAGTCATTCATATTTGGTTATTTTTTTGCATAAATAAACGGCTAAGGGTATAAAAATTTCATGTGCGTGCTCGTGGCAACAGTCCTTTGTTCTTAGCGTTTGAAGTCAGTTTCATCTT
>JACRAL010000004.1 GCA_016213435.1 Bacteroidota bacterium | reverse complement strand
AATACGAGGATCTTCAATCTCTTTAAAGTAGTGGTTGGTTTGCATTTTTTCCTGCAAACCAATTTATATTTACGATTCATTATTTACTACCCCCAGAATTTCAATCAACTATGCCTTGTTGATTTAATGCGTAAAACCTGGTTGTTTTTCATTCAATGAAACGATTAAACTAATTATCAATGAAAAAACAAATACGCAATCAATATCGCAACAATCACTCCTGCAAAATCAGCGATCAAACCTCCTGTAATTGCGTAGCGGGTTTTTTTAATTCCTACCGAGCCAAAGTAAAGCGCTACAATATAAAAGGTGGTATCTGCCGAGGCGTACATGATGGAAGAAAGTCTGCCTACAAAAGAATCCACGCCATAAGTTTTTATGGCGTCAACGGTAAGTCCTTGAGTTCCTCCACCGCTGAGCGGTTTCATAAATGCAATGGGGAGCGAAGGCGTGAAATCTGTATCCAATCCAACAGCAGCAATTACATGCGAAATTCCGCTGATGAGATAATCCATCGCTCCGCAGGCACGGAACACGCTGACGCCAACTAACATAGCAACGAGATAAGGAATAATTTTTATCACGGTGGAAAATCCTTCCTTCGCTCCTTCAATGAATGCGCTGAATACATTTATTTTTTTGTACGCGCCTGCCGCAATGAAAGCCGTGATGATGGAAAATAATATTACGTTGCCGCTTACGCCCGAGATCAGACTTTTTTCAGCAGGAGGAAGGGAATAAAAAAAGTAAACGATACCTGCCATGATCGCTGTTACAATTCCTATCCACAACAACATCATCGCATCCAGAATTTTTTGCCAGAGGGAAACAAACACCACTCCGGCAAGCGTTGCGCAATACGTACAAATTAAAATAGGAACAAAAACATCCGTGGGATCCATTGCTTTTTGCTGTGCGCGTATCGCCATGATGCTCACGGGAATTAATGTGAAGCCGGCAGTGTTCAACACCAGAAACATTATTTGAGAATTGCTTGCTCGCTCTTTATCTGTATTCAATTCCTGCATGCTTTGCATGGCTTTTAAGCCTAGCGGAGTGGCAGCGTTGGCAAGACCAAGCATGTTTGCGGAAAAATTTAAAATGATTTGCCCGAGTGCCGGATGATCTTTCGGAATTTCAGGAAATAGTCTTCTGAAGAACGGGCCGATGATGCGAGAGAGAAAATTTATTGCTCCTGCCTGCTCGCCAATCTTCATTAATCCCATCCAAAGCGTGAGTGCGCCTGTAAGTCCGAGCGAAACTTCAAAAGCTGTTTTCGAAGAAGCAAAAGTTCCGTCCACAATTTTGCCGAACACTTCGGTATCGCCAAAGAAAACAAGACGGATGAGTCCAACGATGAACGCGATGATAAAAAAGGCGACCCATATATAATTCAGAATCATTGAAAACGAATGTAGAAAGGATTTGCGGATTTTTCTTAACTTTAAACCTCAAACTATAAACATTAAACTCTTAATAATATGTACCCAGAAGCACTTGTAAAACCCATGAAAGCAGAATTAACTTCTGTTGGATTTGAAGATCTTGTAACTACTGATGCCGTAGAAAACGCCATTGCATCGAAAGGCACTACGCTGGTGGTGGTAAATTCCGTATGCGGATGTGCTGCGGGCGCTGCACGTCCCGGGGTGAAACTTGCTATTCATCACGCAAAACATCCTACAAAACTCACTGCTGTTTTTGCCGGTGTAGATACAGAAGCGGTTGCCCAGGCACGCAAACATTTTTTACCATATCCTCCTTCTTCGCCATCTATTGCCTTATTCAAGGATGGAAAGTTGGTGCATTTTGTAGAACGTCATCATATAGAAGGGCGATCTGCAGAAATGATCGCAGAGAATTTGAAGATGGCGTTTGATCAGTATTGTTAGACCTCACCCCCGACCCCTCTCCCACAGGAGAGGGGAGGAACGGTACCTCTTTACTTTTTATTATCTTCGTCATCCATTTAACTTTAGACTTTAAACCTTCAACTTTAAACTTTTAACTCATGCCAACAACCAAAGTGGAAAAATTTGTTCAACACAAAGTAAAAGATGTCTCCCTTGCTGAATGGGGAAGAAAAGAAATAAAACTTGCCGAGCAAGAAATGCCGGGTTTGATGGCTCTCCGTGAAGAATACGGAAAGCAACAACCGCTGAAAGGCGCACGCATCGCAGGATGCCTGCATATGACCATTCAAACGGCTGTTCTCATTGAAACTTTAAAAGCGTTGGGTGCAGAAGTTACCTGGAGTTCCTGCAATATTTTTTCTACGCAAGATCACGCTGCTGCTGCCATTGCTGCAGCAGGAATTTCGGTTTATGCATGGAAAGGAATGAATGCAGAAGAATTCGACTGGTGCATTGAGCAAACACTTTTCTTCGGAAAAGACAGACACCCTTTGAACATGATTCTTGACGATGGAGGAGATCTAACCAACATGGTCTTTGATAAATTTCCGGAACTCATTAAAGGAATAAAAGGACTTTCGGAAGAAACAACTACAGGCGTTCACCGCTTGTACGAGCGTATGCAGAAAGGAACACTTCCTATTCCTGCAATCAATGTGAATGATTCGGTTACAAAATCAAAATTTGATAATAAGTACGGCTGCAGAGAATCTTTGGTCGATGCTATCCGCAGAGCAACTGACCTGATGTTAGCCGGTAAAGTTGCGGTGGTAGCGGGGTTCGGTGATGTTGGAAAAGGTTCTGCAGAATCATTAAAAGATTCTAAAGTGCGTGTAATTGTTACTGAAATTGACCCTATCTGCGCATTGCAAGCCGCAATGGAAGGCTATGAAGTGAAAAAAATGGATGACGCTGTGAAGGAAGCAGACATTGTTGTTACCTGTACAGGAAACTATAATATCGTTACCGACCGTCATTTCAAAGCTATGAAGCACAATGCTATTGTGTGCAACATCGGACACTTTGATAATGAAATTGACATGGCATGGCTGAATAAAAATCATGGCAAAACAAAAGAGGAAATTAAACCTCAAGTGGATAAATACACTATTGATGGAAAAGATATTATTGTTCTGGCGGAAGGTCGCTTAGTGAACCTTGGCTGCGCAATGGGTCATCCTTCTTTCGTAATGAGTAATTCGTTCACAAACCAAACGCTTGCTCAATTAGAACTTTGGACAAATACATCCAAATACACAAACAAAGTTTATACGTTGCCGAAAGAACTGGACGAAAAAGTTGCCCGTTTGCACCTGAAAAAAATTGGAGTAGAACTGGATACGCTCAGCGATGAACAGGCAAAATATATCGGTGTAAATAAACAAGGACCGTTCAAGGCGGACTATTACCGATATTAAAATCTAATTTATGTTTAACATTGGCGGTAGCGAACTTTTTTTCATTGTATTTATTGTGCTGATGCTATTCGGTTCAAAGAAGTTACCCGAGATTGCTCGCGGGCTTGGCAAAGGAATACGTGAAATGAAAGATGCTGCCAGTGGAATAGAACGGGAGATCACCAAAGAGATGAAAGATGTTAAAGATGACATAGATATTAAAAAGATGATAGGCAAAGAATAAGTTTGCTTTGAGACAGAGACAATAAAAAAAGGTGGAAAAATTTTCCACCTTTTTCTTTTAAAAAACTATTGTAAGATCAACTTCAACTGCCGCAAGCTTCGCAGCTATCCGGATTATCTAATGAGCATGCAATCTGAAACATTGCATCCTGCTGCGGGTTCGCAGTTGTCCCGCTAAGCGGAGTCGAAACATGCTCTTCAGTATATATGGATACTCGTTCAGCCGCTATTGTATGCTGTTCATGTTCTCCTTGTAATGTATTTTCTGCTGCTGCAACTGCCGCTGGCTGTTTAAGCTGCGCCTGATCAACTGTGAATTTAATTGCATCAGAAGCCGCTTTGGTTCTTAGGTAGTACATGCCTGTCTTCAACCCTTTCTTCCACGCATAAAAATGCATGGAGGTGAGTTTGCCGAAGTTTGCGTTCTCAATGAATAGGTTCAGCGATTGGCTCTGGCAGATATAGGCGCCACGGTCAGCCGCCATATCAATCACTGCTTTTTGTTTTATTTCCCAAACAGTCTTGTAAAGATCCTTGAGATCTTGTGGAATCTCTTCGATGTTCTGCACCGAACCATTTTCTGCTATAATCTTATTTTTGAGATTGTCATTCCACAATTTTCGTTTTACGAGATCTTTCAAAAGGTATTTGTTCACCACGACAAACTCGCCCGAAAGTGTTCTGCGTGTATAGATATTTGAAGTAAATGGTTCGAAGCACTCGTTGTTGCCAAGTATTTGCGAAGTGGAAGCAGTGGGCATCGGGGCGAGGAGGAGCGAGTTGCGCACTCCGTATTTTTTTACTTCTGCTTTCAGTTCTGTCCAGTTCCAGCGCGAAGATGGCGTTACGTTCCACATATCATATTGGAAAATCCCTTTTGACACAGGAGAGCCATCATACGATTCATACACGCCAAATTCCTTGGCTTGTTCTTTTGATTCGGTCATTCCGGAAAAGTAAATGGTCTCGAAAATTTCTTTGTTCAGTTGTCTCGCCTCTTCAGATTCAAAAGGCATGTTGAGCATAGCAAATGTATCAGCAAGCCCCTGCACACCCAACCCAACCGGACGGTGGCGTAAGTTTGATTTCTTTGCTTCAGGAACAGGATAATAATTTTCATCAATAACACGATTGAGGTTGCGCGTAGCCGAACGTGTTACATCATAAAGTTTCTGATGGTCAAATACTCCGTTACTTACAAAACGTGGCAGAGCAAGGGATGCGAGGTTGCAAACAGCAACTTCATCCGCAGAGGTGTATTCAAGTATCTCTGTGCAAAGGTTGGATGATTTGATAGTGCCGAGATTCTGCTGATTAGATTTGCGATTGGCAGCGTCTTTATAAAGTAGATAAGGGTTTCCGGTCTCTATCTGCGCTTCCATTATTTTGAACCAAATGTCCTGGGCTTTGATTGTCTTTCTTGCCTTTCCTTCTTTTTCATACTTGGTATAGAGCGCTTCAAATTTTTCTCCCCAGCAGTCAGATAATCCCGGTGCTTCATTCGGACAGAAAAGAGACCATTCTCCGTTCTCTTCCACGCGCTTCATGAAAAGATCAGGAATCCATAATGCGAGGAACAGATCACGTGCGCGGCCTTCTTCCTTGCCGGTATTTTTTCTCAGGTCTAAAAAATCAAACACATCGGAATGCCATGGCTCCAGATAAATGGCAAAACTTCCTTTGCGTTTTCCTCCACCCTGATCTACGTAACGTGCGGTATCGTTGAACACACGAAGCATGGGGATAATTCCGTTGGAAGTTCCGTTTGTGCCGCGGATGTAAGAACCTGTTGCGCGGATGTTATGAATGCTTAATCCGATTCCACCTGCGCTTTGTGAAATTTTTGCGCACTGCTTAAGCGTATCATAAATTCCGTCAATGCTGTCATCTTTCATCGTCAGGAGGAAGCAGGATGACATCTGCGGCTTAGGAGTTCCTGCATTAAAAAGAGTAGGAGTGGCATGAGTGAACCAGCGCTCGCTCATCAGAGTATAAGTATCAATAGCGGCATCAATATTTTTTTTATGAATACCTACTGCAACGCGCATGAGCATGTGTTGAGGACGTTCAGCAATTTTTCCGTTGAGTTTTAAAAGATAGGAACGCTCGAGTGTTTTGAAGCCAAAATAATCGTAACCGAAATCACGGTCGTATATAATGGTAGAGTCAAATACTTCTGCATTCTGCTGAATAATTTCATGAACATCATCTGCAAGAAGTGGAGCACGCTTTGCTGTTTTAGGATCAACGTAATTATAAAGCAACCCCATCGTTTTTGAAAACGATTTCTCTGTATTCTTATGAAGATTTGAGACTGCAATGCGCGATGCAAGCAATGCGTACTCCGGATGACTGGTGGTGAGTGATGCAGCAACTTCGGCAGCAAGATTATCAAGTTCAGAAGTAGTTACTCCATCGTAAATTCCCTCAATTACTTTCATCGCCACTTTTACCGGTTCCACACCCGGATCAAGTCCATAGCACAGTTTTTGAATGCGTGCTGTGATCTTGTCAAACTTGACTGATTCTGTTTTGCCGTCTCGCTTAATTACATACATGTTCTTTTAAAAAGTATAAGATGTGAATATTATATGGTATAAATTTTCTCTCATAACCCTGATTCGTAAATTCATACAGATTCGTTTTTCGTAGATTTCTAAAACTCTTCGTTGAGCGAAAAAGTATTATCAATTTTTGACGAACGAACGCCCGCTTTCTGATACTCTGCAACGCGCTTTTCAAAAAAGTTTGTCTTTCCTTGCAGGGAGATCATCTCCATAAAGTCAAATGGATTAGCAGCATTATAGAGCTTCGGACATCCAAGTGACACGAGCAAACGATCAGCAACAAATTCTATATACTGGCACATCATATCGGCATTCATACCAATCAATTTTACAGGAATAGCATCGCGTACAAATTCACACTCAATAGTTACTGCACTCGAAATCAGTTCGATTACCTGTTCCACCGGCAGTTGATTTTCAAGTTTAGAATATAGGAGACAGGCAAAATCACAATGCAGACCTTCATCTCGGGAAATAAGTTCATTGGAAAAGGTAAGTCCTGGCATCAATCCCCGTTTTTTGAGCCAGAAAATAGAACAGAAACTTCCTGAAAAGAAAATTCCTTCCACAGCTGCAAAAGCGATGAGGCGTTCTGCAAAACTTCCTTTGCTGATCCAACGCAATGCCCATTCTGCTTTTTTTCCTACGCATGGAACGGTATCCACCGCATGAAACAAATAATCTTTATCCTTCTGATCTTTAATATAAGTATCAATGAGCAACGAATAGGTTTCAGAGTGAATATTCTCAATCATGATCTGAAAACCATAAAAACAACGTGCCTCAGGCCATTGTACCTCGTTCATAAAGTTTACAGCAAGATTTTCATTTACAATGCCATCGCTTGCCGCAAAGAATGCGAGCACATGTTTGATAAAATGCTTCTCATCTTTGTTGAGCTTATTTTCCCAATCCTGCAGATCAGGAGAGAGGTCAATTTCTTCTGCGGTCCAGAAACTTGCTTCTGCTTTTTTGTACATCTCCCAAATGTCCTGATGCTGGATGGGGAATAGAACAAATCGGTCTTTGTTTTCTTTCAGGATAGGTTCAGAGGAATTGCTCATACGTAATTTTTGGAGTTTATGAATATTTTTTTCTTTTTAGAGGCAGAAAAACCCCGAACAGGGTCGGGGTTTTCAGAAAAAGATTTTGCTTTTTTGTTGCTACAAATATTTTAAAAATAGTTTTTGATACTGAATTTTTTCGATCAACATTTTCACTTAGTTATGAACAAAAAATATTTTTTAGAAGATTTCCGAGAAAATATTTTGTGGATTCAAAAAAAAATTTAGTTCCACTAATTATTCATCACATACATCTTGCCGGGAAGAGATTTTATCACTCCTGAAAACTCCAGATTCAGCAGAAGTGCTGTGGTTTTGCTCATCGGAAGTCCCGAAGCATGGCTGATGTCGTCCACATGCGCCTTTTCTTTTTGTTTCAAGATGCTAACGAGCGTTTCTTCTTCACTAGAAAGGTGCGAAAATAATTCCTGTTGCGTCTGCTTTGATTTTTTACTTTTTACATCCCAGCTCATTGCCCGAATTACATCTTCGGGAGACTGAATAAGCATGGCTTTGTTCGCCTTGATAAACAAGTTGCAACCTTCAGATGAAATGTCGTCTATGCGACCTGGAACCGCAAACACATCACGATCGTACGAACTGGCTATCTCGGCCGTGATAAGCGCACCGCTTTTTACAGTTGCTTCAATTACAATGGTTGCATCTGCCATTCCCGCTACAATTCGATTTCTTCTTGGAAAATATTCCGGATTCATCTTTGTTTTGCTCATAAATTCGGAAATGAGTCCGCCATTGTCGATCATCTTTTCAGATGTATTATAATGCTCCGAAGGATAAAGATTATCCAACCCATGGGCGAGAACGCCAGCGGTAGGCAGATTGTTCTTCAGGGCAGCACGATGCGCGCAAATATCGATTCCATACGCAAGTCCACTTACGATAAAAACATTGTAGGAAGCAAAAGCCTCTACCATTTGCTCACATATCTTTTTTCCATATGCAGTTGATTTTCTTGAACCCACAACGCTCACAATTCTAGCAACATTTAAATCCATATTACCTTTTGCATAAAGCATTACCGGACTGTCAGCACATTCCTTCAGGCGTTTGGGATAACCGGCATCCGTGAAAAAGAGTGGGGTAATTTTTTTCTTTTCAATAAACTTAATTTCCTCTTCCGCACGCTGGAGAACATCTTTCTGAATATCGCTGTTCATGATTGCATCTACTATCATTGTCCCAGCACCTGGAATTTTTTCCAATCGTGATTTCTTTTCTAAAAACACTGCTTCCGCGCTTCCGCAATAGGCAATGAGGTTTTTCGCAGTAATGTCACCCACCCCCGGAAGAAGGGTGATGCCTATATTATATAAGAGTGCATTATCTGTCATCTGTAAATATTTCTTCTTTGTTCTTATTGTTTTCTTTCGTACAGAAACACAAAAATAATATAATGGTAAATGACAATATGATTTCTCTTTTCTATTTTTATAGTCGATTACAATCTATTTCTGAAACTTGCACTTGAGTAAATAATTAACTTTACAATTCTTTACTATTGGTCTATACTATTTTTAATTAATCAAAAATCATATATTCATTTTGAAATTTAATTTTATGGAACTCATTGCATTAGATCAACTCCGCTATCCGATTGGAAAATTTAATTTTAATGCCGATGCCGATGCCGATGCCGATGCCGATGCCGATGCCGATGCCGATGAAAAGGGAATCAGGGAATGGATCTCGGAAATAGAAAGATTGCCTGCAAAGTTGAGAGATGCAGTGAAGGGATTAAATGATGTGCAACTCAACACATCTTACCGCGATGGTGGCTGGTCGGTTCGACAAGTGGTTCATCATGTTGCCGACAGCCACATGCATGGCTACATCCGCGTCAAACTTGCGGTTACAGAAAATAACCCTGTCATTAAACCCTATGCAGAAAAATTATGGGCAGAAATGGATGATTACAAATATCTTCCAGTGGAAATTTCTCTTTCTCTCTTGGATTCGCTCCATACACGTTGGGTTTATATCCTGAAAAAATTATCTGCCGATGATCTTAACAAAACAATTTTTCATCCTGAGACTAAGCGAGATATGTCTATTAAATTTTTGCTTTCTCTTTATTCTTGGCACGGCAATCACCATTGTGCTCACATTACTACGCTTAGAGCGAAAAATAAGTGGTAGAAATATTTCTATAAATTCCCGATTGGCGTAAATCATTAACTTTGCCCTCTTTATTTACAAGTAATGAAGGTTATTGACCACATAAAGAAATCCAAGTCCACACTCTTTTCTATCGAGATACTTCCTCCTCTTAAAGGGAAAAGCATACAGTCCATTTACAACATCATTGACCCGCTGCAGGATTTCAAGCCATCATTTGTGGATGTTACCTATCATCGGGAAGAGTTTTTTTATAGAAAACGCGAAGGTGGGTTTCTGGAAAAAGTTTCTACCCGAAAACGTCCGGGTACGGTAGGCATCTGCGCTGCGATCATGAACCGATACAAGATCGACACTGTTCCTCATATTATCTGCGGTGGATTTACAAAAGAAGAAACCGAAAGTGCCCTCATCGACCTGCAATTCCTTGGTATTGACAACGTGCTTGTGCTGCGCGGTGACGCGGTGAAGAATGAACGCTCCTTTATTCCCGAACCGGGAGGAAACGCCTATGCATTGGATCTGGTAAAACAGGTGGTGAACATGAACAAAGGAACGTACTTATATGAAGACGAGATGGTGGAAGTAACACCTACCGATTTTTGCATTGGCGTGGCGGGTTATCCTGAAAAACATTTTGAAGCACCCAATATGACTTCTGACCTCCGCTATCTGAAAATGAAAGTGGATGCAGGAGCTCAGTACGTGGTGACACAGATGTTCTATGACAATCAAAAATATTTTGACTTCGTGAAGAAATGCCGTGAGATAGACATCAATATACCGATCATTCCCGGATTGAAAGTGCTCACCACAAAATCGCAGGCAGCCATATTGCCGAAAACATTTTACCTTGACATCCCGCAGGATCTGATGGATGCAGTGGATAAATGCAAGAACGATAACGAAGCAAAAGAAGTGGGAATAGAATGGTGTATCAAGCAGGCAAAAGAACTTATCAAGTTTGGCGTACCGGTACTGCATTTTTACACTATGGGAAGTTCGGAGTCAGTGAGAAAGATAGCCAGCAAAGTATTCTAACTCATCTACTAATAATTTACGAATGAATACTCATGTACTAATGAAACCCAAAATACACTATGGCTGCTATTAGTAATACAGATTGGTAATTTAGTAGATAAAAAATCTTATTCCTTAATTTGAAATATGCGTCCTAGTTTTGACGATATCTATATGGATTTGGCAAAGAATCTTGCCGAGCGCTCTCATTGCGTTAAAATAAAAGTGGGTGCGGTGCTTACAAAAGATACCCGTATTGTGTCGCTCGGATACAACGGACCGCCCGCAGGCACACATAATTGTGATGAGGAATGGCCTCAGACAGGCTGTTCGCGCGATAATAAAGGAAGCTGTTCTTTGGCTCTTCATGCCGAACAAAATGCAATCATCTACGCATCAAAAAATAATGTTCCGCTTGAAAATTGCATCATCTATGTTACCCTCGCTCCCTGTTTGCCATGTGCGAGAATCATTTATGCATCAGGAATTAAAAAGGTTATTTACCTGAATAGTTATGCAGAATATAAAGGATTGCCAACTGACGAAGGAGTGGATTTTCTAAAAAAGTTTGGAATAGAAGTAGTGAAGTATAATAGATTATGAGTCCCCGTTTCAAAATTATTCTCCCGTTGATCTTTGCATTGCTACTTGCGACAGGAATCTTCATTGGCTCCAAATTAAATTTCTCCTCGCCCGTTATCCGATTTATGCAACCGGAAAAGAAACCTTCCGACAAACTGAACAGCGTTCTTAATTTCATTGAAGAAGAATATGTGGACACGGTGAAAAAAGATGTGTTGGTGGAAAAAGCAATTTCCGATCTGCTTCAGAACCTTGATCCGCATTCGGTTTATATGACAGCGAAAGATGTGCAGGAAATGCGCGAACCGATGGAAGGAAATTTTGAAGGCATTGGCATCGAGTTTAACATTATCGAAGACACGATCCGGGTAATCTCGGCAATTGCGGGAGGTCCTTCCGAGGAGTTGGGCATCCAAGCAGGAGATAAAATTGTGAAAATTGAAGGAAAGGAAGCAGCCGGAGTAAAAATTAAAAACAAAGATGTTCTTGGAAAACTCCGTGGAAAAGGCGGAACAAAAGTTAAGGTTAGTATTATGCGAGGCCATTCACAAAAACTTATTGATTATACCATCACGCGCGGCATGATACCTATTTACAGTGTGGATGCCGGATATATGCTAAATAAAAATACCGGATACATTAAAGTAAGCCGATTTGCGGAAACTACGCATGAAGAATTTTTAGAAAAAGCATCTAAGCTTCGTGCGGAAGGAATGAAAAATCTTATTCTAGATTTGCGTGGAAATGGTGGCGGACTGCTTTCCACCGCAATAAAAATATGCGATGAGTTTCTGGAAAAAGGACAAATAATTGTTTACACCAAAGGAAAATCTCATGCAAAAGAAACCATTAAAGCAACAGACAAAGGAATTCTCACCGATACAAGACTCATTGTGCTGATCGATGAAAACTCCGCTTCCGCAAGTGAAATTGTCTCTGGTGCAATTCAGGATAACGACCGGGGAACTATTGTGGGCAGACGCTCGTTTGGAAAAGGATTGGTGCAACGAGAAACTATGTTCTCTGATAGTTCAGCCATCCGGCTGACGGTTGCACGCTATTATACCCCGACAGGAAGATGTATTCAGAAACCCTACGGGAAAGACATTGAAGATTATTACAACGAAGAATACAACCGTTACAAGCAAGGAGAACTAATGCATGCCGACAGTATTCATGAGAATGATTCGTTGAAATACACTACCCAAAAAGGAAAGATTGTTTATGGCGGAGGCGGAATCACTCCGGATGTTTTCATTCCGCTGGATACGGCAGGAAGAACGCCCTACTTATCGGATATTTTTGTGAAAGGCGCTCTTAATCAATTCAGTTTTGATTATGCAGATAAGAACAGAAAATCTCTTTCTGCAATGAACATGAAGAAGTTTCAATCCACTTTCATGATTGATGAAAAAATATTTAATGAATTTAGGGCATATGCTGAAAAGCTTGGCGTAAAAACAAATTTACGCGAAGCCGAGGTTTCGAAAAAGGTCATTAAAATTTTTCTCAAAGCAAGCATCGCCCGCCAGATATGGGGCAACGAAGGCTTCTATCCCATCCTAAATGAAGATGATAAAGTAATTCTGAAATCGCTGAAATTGTTGTGATCATTTTTTATCTGAATTTCGACTGAAAAAAAAGTCAGGATTTCTCCTGACCATAAATATTTATTATCCTGATTTTTGTCAGAGCACTCCTTCATCGTAAGCTTTCTCGCCATGTTCGGATTCATCTAAGCCCTGGTCTTCGGCCGTTTCGCTTACTTTTACTTTTGTGATCATGTTTATCAGTGCCAGCATAGCATATGTAAAAACAAATGCATAAATACATGCGCCAACCACAGCGATCGTCTGGTGGATGAAGAAAGTGGTTCCACCGTGCAGCAAACCATCAGTTCCTGCTGCATTCACAAATTTTGTTGCGAATACTCCGAGCAAAATAGTTCCTAGGCATCCGCCAATGCCATGAACTCCCCATACATCCAGCGCATCATCCCATCCCATTTTATTTTTCAGATGAACTGCGAGGTAGCAAACTCCTCCGGATGCAATGCCAATCACTACTGCTGCGTTGAGTGAAACAAAACCTGCGGCAGGAGTGATGGTGGCAAGTCCAGCCACAGCACCCGTGAGCAATCCCACAAACTTTGGCTTCTTTACCAACGACCATTCAATGACCAGCCAAGTAATAGCAGCAAATGAAGCAGCAACATCAGTATTTAAAAATGCCTGTCCGGTAATTGCATTTACATCCAGCGCGCTTCCCGCATTGAAGCCATACCAACCGAACCAAAGCAAACCTGTGCCGATCGCGATGAGCGGAACACTATTCGGAAGCGAGGCTTTGTCCCTGCGTTTCCCTACATAAATAACCGATGCAAGCGCAGCAAACCCAGCTGTGGCATGAACCACAATTCCGCCTGCGAAATCAAGAACTCCCCATTGCGCAAGCAACCCGCCTCCCCACACCATGTGCGCGAAAGGATAGTACACGAGCAGCTGCCACAGCACAAGAAATATCAGGTACGATTTGAACGTTACACGATTTACAAATGCTCCGGTGATTAATGCAGGGGTGATGATGGCGAACATCATTTGGTAAGCTATGAAAACAAATTCAGGAATATTTTTATTTCCTGAAAAAGCCGAGTTAAGATTCACATCGTGCATGAATGATTTGTCAAAATTTCCGATCAGACCTCCGAGCGCGTCTCCGCTGAAGCAGAGCGAGTACCCGCATATATACCACATCACAGTGGTGATTCCCATCGAAACAAAACTTTGTATCATGATCCCGAGAATATTTCTCTTTCCTGCAAGTCCTCCGTAGAAGAATGCAAGTCCGGGTGTCATCAACATCACTAGCGATGTTGCGAGAAGCATGAAACCGGTGGTGCCTGTGTCAAAACTCATGGTTTGTGGTTTTAGGTTCGTAGTATTGAATTAAAATGAAACGCCCATGTTTATCATCAGTTCCGTCCGGGCATTTGTAATGAAGTTGTTCCAGTGAAATATCTCCTGATCCTTATCTGCGATTAATTCTCTCCCTTCCAGCCGGATGTATGAATTGTCGGTTGGTTTGTATTCTATTCCCAATGTAACTCCCCATATTTTGTAACCGCTGCGTTTGCCTGTCTTATCAACAAAAGTTCCTGACATGATGCCTTGAGGGTCATTGAATATTTCTTCTCTATTATATACCCCGAATTTTTTCATTAATTGATATTTCAACATTGCTAAACCACTGAACATGAAAACGCTTTTCTTTCCGCTGGTATCAGAATTTTGCTGCATGCAGTAATCCCCGCCCATTGTGAACTTAAATTTCTTCCTTTTAAAATTCAGGAACACATTATGCATCTGCCGAAAATGTTTCAGCGAATCATTCTCCGGGGTATCATCTCCATAGTAACCGCTATAACCGATATTTAACCGTTCACTAAAAATATAAGTAACCAAAAGACCCGTAGATTTTGTACGGTTATTATCTTCATATATGTTATAGCCGTTCAGCGCATAAATAAAAAAGGAAAGTTTCTCATTAGGGATATAGTTCAGCCTGGCACCTGCCTCATAATAGGGCTCAAAAAAAGTAGGTACTGAAACAGAGCTGGTATAATTCTCTTTCGGGAAAAGCGCTTCCGTTCCAAGGTGGGTTCTGAAAAACCCCGCATCGAGCCAAAGGGTTTTTTGAAGACGAATGCCGACATTTGCCTCTTGAATAAAATTATAATTAGCTGACCAGGTGCTGTGCGGAATATCTCCGTAATGAACCGCAACAATTCCTCGTACTTTATCGGCAGAATATTTTGCAGTGATCATTGCAACATTCAATCCAAACTGGTTGCTGCGAGGAGAAATAGAGGGAAACTTTTGATAATTGCCGGCACCTGCTGAATCGGTGTAATATCCATAATACGCATCCACATATCCGCTGATCTCGATCTTTGCTGAATCTTTGTTAGATGCAATAGAATCTTTTGTCTGGGAAAAACAATTGACGGCAAATGAAAAGAAAATGAACAGAGATAATAATATTTTGTATTTCATATGGGGGAATGAATTATCCAACAAACTTAAGAAGATTTTTGCACAAGCAGGAAAGAGTAATTTTTTTCACTTCTTCTTCTTTCCCTTATTTTTCTTCTTTACAGGTGATTTCTTCTTCGCAATTGTCTTCTTTAGAGCAGCTTTATTAGGGACGGAACTCTTATTGCGCTCTTTTTGTCTTGCATCCGCTTTCTTTGCTGCAGTTTTAGGAGGAATTCTTTTTTTAGGAACGCTGGGCTGAACAGCTTCCATCCAGTTTTTTATTTCTTTGGCATCTTTGAGTTTGTACTGTCCTATACGCGTGCGGTTGAGAGAAGCAAGCAAGGCACCGCATCCTAATTGTCTTCCCAGATCATGCGCAAGAGAACGAATGTATGTTCCTTTTGCACACACTACTCTGAATTCGATCATCGGCAGCAGGACACTAACAATTTCGAACTTGCTGATGTGCACCAGCACGGGTTTAATATCGGGCTGTCCTCCGTTACGGGCAATGTTGTATGCGCGATCGCCCTGAACACGTTTTGCAGAAAAATCAGGAGGATACTGCCAGATTGCGCCTACAAATTTTTTTGCAGCTTCCGTAATAAGTTCGGGAGTAATATGTGCGATCGAATAGCGTTCGTTCACCTGAGTTTCCATGTCGTATGAAGGCGTGGTAGCGCCCAGCATTATGGTGCCGGTGTATTCTTTTTCCAATCCCTGGTATTGTTCAATATTTTTTGTTTGGCGACCAATGCAAATAATAAGCAGTCCTGTTGCAAGCGGATCCAGCGTTCCTGCATGTCCGATCTTGACGAATGGAATCTGGTATGCATGGCGGACATCACTCCGCATTTTGTTCACCACATCAAATGAAGTCCAGGTTTTTGGCTTGTTGACGAGGATGATCTGTCCGTTGAAGAAATCGTCTTGAGTTATTTTCATTTATTGTATGATTTTAATTCCAAGAGACAAACTTACAAGAAGAAACAAAACGCCAAGTGCAATTCTATAATAACCAAATAACCTGAAATCATTTCGTTGAAGGTAATAAATGAAAAATTTGACCGAGAGCAGCGCCACAATAAATGAAACAACGGCTCCAACACCAAGAAGTGAAAAGTTTTCTTTTACCAATACTTCCGGATTGTGCTTGTATACGTCATAAAAACTTTTCACAGATGCGGCAAACATGGTGGGTACTGCAAGAAAAAAAGAAAATTCTGCAGCAATGCTTCGAGTAAGTTTTTGGCTCATTCCTCCAAGAATGGTAGCAGCGCTGCGGCTTAACCCGGGGAAAATTATGGATAAAACCTGGAAGCAACCTATGATGAAAGCACTTTTATTTGATATTTTTTCTTCTTCATGAATGGAAGGATGCTTGAAAAATTTATCAATGAACAATAAAATTATACCGCCACCGATCATCACACAGGAAATGAAAAGCAGATTGGATAAAGCGATATCAATGTATTTTTTGAACAAACCTCCGATTACCAATGCAGGCATAACTGCAATGATCAGTTTGATATAAAAACTGTAATGTTTAATATCCAAAAACTTTTTCCAATAAATAACCACTACGGAAAGAATGGCCGCAAGTTGTATTACCACTTCGAACATATTTGTGAAAGGAGAATCGCCAAGCCCGAGAAATGGATTGGCAAATTTCATATGAGCCGTGCTTGATATAGGAAGAAATTCCGTGATCCCTTCAATGATGGCGAGGATGATTGCCTGGAGGTATGTCATTTTCTAATTTGAAAATTAGTCGATTTTGAAAATCAATTCTGAAAATTTATTTTCAAATCTTCAATCCTGATAATTATCGGGAGACTCATTAACTAATTGATTACTCTTTAGGATTTTTCAGAATGGCAAACAGCACGACTACATATCCTGCAATGATGAGAATGGGCGCGAGCGTTAATCGTTGAAAATCAAAAATAGTTTCCGACATTTTTTTCGGATCATCGGAGGCACTGCTAATCATGCATATCATTCCGATTGCGACAATTACAATCCCGATGAGCAGCATTCTGTAATTATCTTTTCCGAAAGCAAATGTCGCTTTTTCTCCCTGATGAGCAGGGAACATCTTTGAAGAAGATGCGGTTGGTTTTAAATTTTCTTTTGACATATTCTGCAAATTACGAATGAGGCACGAATATACGAATCAAAATTAAATAGATGTTTTTCCTTTCTCTCCTCAAGAAGAAGGCCTAAACGAGGCTAATAATATAATTCTTCTGAACTCAATCGTAAATACCTTCTTACAGCAAAAAAAGTAGAAACACCCGATATCAAAATACCGAAAACAAAAACAATTCCGAAAAGATATATCATCATGCTGACGTCTGTAATCTGTTCAAGGTCAGGAATTTTTTTCAGGGCAGCATAAAGAATTCCGCCCAGTATCAGGTTCGCAATGATACCGGCAATGATGCCGTATTTAATGCCGTTCAGCAAAAACGGTTTGCGGATAAAACCTCCAGTAGCTCCGACCAATTGCATGGTTTTAATGATGTAACGCCTGGAGTAGATCGCCAGCCGTATGGTGTTGTTGATGAGTCCAAGAGCGATGAGCATCAGAAGCCCGATGAAAATCAAAAGCACGAATGCAATACGGTTTATATTTTTATTCACCATGTTCACGAGCGATTCCTGGTAATCAAATTCTTTCACACTGCTGAAATCAAGGATTTGTTTTTGTATCCATGCAATGCTGTCGGAGTTTGCATAGTCGGCCTTCAACTGTACTTCCATGGAAGAAGGAAGAGGATTATACCCGATGAACTGAACGAAATCTTCTCCCACATCCTTTTTGTAAATCGCAGCGGCAGAATCTTTAGATAAATAAGCGCAGGACTTTACATAACTGCTTGCATTTAAAAAACTATGTAGTCGGTCAACCTCGTCCTCCTTTGCATTGTCTTTAAGATATATATGAAATCCAATATTCTCTTTCAGGTGATTCGAAATCTTTTTCGCACTGATGAAAAGAACGCCAAGTAAACCGAGAAGGAATAACACAAGCGAAACGCTTATTACAGTTGTGATGGAGGATGATTGAATCTTTCTTCTTTTTTCTTCAGGCATAAAGCAAATGTAAAAGTTTAAAGTTTAAAGTTTAAAGTTTAAAGCTTGGAGTTATCAGAACAGCGATGTTAATTGCATTTTAGGTTTAACGAATAACAATTAAGTATTTCTTTAACTTCGTGCCCTATGGCATATCCATTCGGAGAAATAGAAAAAAAGTGGCAAAAGCACTGGGCAGACAACAAAACTTTTCGTGCTGAAAATAAATCTGTCAAGCCGAAATATTACGCGCTCGATATGTTTCCATATCCTTCCGGTGCCGGCTTGCACGTTGGGCATCCGCTGGGATACATTGCTTCCGATATTGTTTCACGTTACAAAAGGCTGAAAGGGTTTAACGTTTTGCATCCGATGGGATATGATTCCTTTGGACTTCCTGCAGAACAATACGCCATTCAAACCGGACAGCATCCTGAAAAAACCACTAAAGATAATATTGCCCGCTACCGCGAGCAGATGGATAAAATTGGTTTCTCATTCGACTGGGAACGGGAAGTGCGCACTTCCGATCCTAACTATTACAAATGGACGCAGTGGATTTTTATAAAACTTTTTAATTCATGGTACAATCATGAAACGGATAAAGCGGAATCAATAAATACTTTAGTTCAAAAGTTAGAAAGTGGCAAAGTTGGAAAGTTGGAAAAGAAATGGGATGAGTTGAATGAGAAAGAGAAAAGTGATGTGCTGATGGAATATCGCTTAGCTTATTTAAGCGAAGCTTGGGTAAACTGGTGTCCGCAGCTTGGAACCGTTCTGGCGAATGAAGAAGTGAAAGACGGTGTTTCTGAGCGCGGTGGGTATCCGGTAGAAAGAAAACTCATGCCGCAATGGAGTTTGCGCATTACCGCTTATGCAAACAGATTGTTAAACAATCTCGATAATATTGACTGGAGCGAATCAATTAAAGAAGCGCAACGCAACTGGATTGGAAAATCAGAAGGTGCTTCTCTTACTTTCAATGTTGACAATGAAAAGCAATCTTATATTCCAGTTTTCTCAACACGTCCGGATACAATCTTTGGCGCAACCTTTCTTGTCCTTGCTCCTGAGCATCCATTAGCAACAAAAATATGTTCTTCGGAAAAGAAGAATGAAGTTGATGCCTATATTGAAAAAGTAAAAATCCGTTCTGAAAGAGATCGCATGGCGGATGTCAAAAATGTTACCGGAGTTGACACTGGAGCGTTTTGTATTCATCCATTTACAAAAAATAGGATTCCAATTTGGCTTGGAGATTATGTACTAGCTGGTTATGGAACGGGCGCAGTGATGGCTGTGCCAGCTCACGATTCACGCGACCATGCTTTTGCAAAACATTTTGATCTGGAAATCAAACAAGTTGTTTCCGCTCCCGAAGGATGGGATATTCAAAGAGAAGCGTGGGACGCGAAAGAAGGAAAATGTATCAATTCAGATTTTTTAAATGGGCTTGATGTAAAAGATTCCATCAAACGTGCGATACAGGAAATTGAAAAAAGAGGATTAGGTTTTGGAAGAACACAATTCCGTTTGCGCGATGCAATTTTCGGCAGACAGCGTTACTGGGGCGAGCCAATTCCCGTTTATTATAAGGATGGAATTCCCCACGTGATGGAAGAGAACGAACTTCCACTGGTGCTTCCTGAAGTAGATAAATATTTACCTACCGAAGACGGTGAACCGCCTTTGGCGCGCGCGAAGAACTGGAAACATCAGGGAAAATATGAGTACGAGAAAACTACGATGCCGGGTTGGGCAGGAAGCAGCTGGTATTATTTGCGCTACATGGATCCGCAGAACAAAAATGAATTTGCCGGAAAGGATGCGCTGAATTACTGGAAAGATGTTGACCTCTACATTGGCGGTGCCGAGCACGCCACCGGACATTTGCTTTACATGCGCTTCTGGACAAAATTTTTATTTGACCTCGGTTTGATCCCTGTAATTGAACCTGCAAAGAAGCTGATCAATCAGGGGATGATTCAAGGAATGAGTGCAAAAATATTTATTGGAGGAATAAATAGTAGTGGTGTTTCTATGTCAAATAATTGGATGGGACCAAGTTTAAATAACAGTGATTACCCAAGACAAATAACATTTAATGACGTTCAAAGATTTATAAGTAGTGCAGACGTATATCCTTATAAAGTTCCAACCGGAATAGAACCCTTTTCTGTTTTCGAAAGAAATAGCCCTATTGAATTTGTTGATGAAGAAAAATTAAATATTGATTTATTTATAGAATCACAGTTTGGTAACGAATATTCTGATTCGGTTTTTATTCTTAAAGAAGGTTATTATTTTAAAGGGGGTTATTATAATGACAATGGAGTATTAACACCAGAAAAAACCAGACCGCCTTTTCTCGTAAAAAGAGAAGTCGAAAAAATGTCCAAGTCAAAATACAATGTCGTCACTCCCGATGACATCTGCACAAATTTTGGCGCTGACACCTTGCGTTTGTACGAAATGTTCCTCGGTCCGCTGGAGCAAAGCAAACCATGGAATACAAACGGCATCAGCGGGGTTTTTGGTTTTCTGAATAAGTTCTGGAGATTAGCCCACCCCAACCCTCCCAAAGGGAGGGAGAACGAACTGAAAGTCCTCTCTAACGGGGAGGATTTAGGTGGGGCTTTTTTTGTTTCTGAGGACGAACCTACAAAACCCGAACTCAAAATCCTTCACAAGACCATCAAAAAGATCCAACAGGATATTGATAATTATTCCTTCAACACTTCGGTGAGCGCTTTCATGATCTGCACAAACGAGCTCACAGAATTAAAATGCAACAAGCGTGCGATTCTTGAGCCGCTCGTGATTTTACTTTCTTCATTCGCTCCACACATTGCAGAAGAATTATGGTATAAATTAGGAAATGAGAAAAGTATCACCTTCGCAACTTTCCCTCAATACAACGAAGCACTGATGGCGGATGATTCTTATTCTTATCCTATTTCCTTCAACGGAAAAATGCGTTTCAATTTGGAACTGTCGCTCAGTTTAACTCCGGCAGAAATTGAAAAGGAAGTGCTTGCCAATGAGCAATCAAAAAAATTCTTAGAAGGAAAACAACCCAAGAAAGTGATCGTTGTACCAAAAAGGATAGTAAATATTGTGATGTAGCCACATACCCCTTTCTCTTCGGGAAAAGGAAAGGGAAAGTTGGCACGTGCTTTGCTCAGAGATAATCGGTATGAAAAATTTTATAATCATATTTTTTTCTTCTGTCATTTTTACCATTATTACTGCTTTTGTTTTTCAGGAAAGTAAATCACCCTCATCCTTTGGAAATGAGTCGGGGCTGAGGCAAGATGGTCCCTTGCGCACACAAAAAAACGAAGCTTTCAGGCGCGGAGAAAAACTTACCTACCGCATGCATTACGGTTTCATCAATGCAGGTGAAGTAACCATGAGTGTGATAGATGAGAACAGGCAGATCGGAGGAAGAAATACCCTGCACGTTGTTGGGATAGGAAATACAAATAGTTCCTTCGACTGGTTTTTCAAAGTGCGTGACAGGTATGAATCCTACATTGACGAAGAGGCAATAATCCCATGGCTTTTCATCAGGCGCGTGAGCGAAGGAGGTTATAAGATAGAACAGAACCAGATATTCAATCACTACAAGAACACGATGGATATGAATGGAAAAAAATTCGATGTGCCCGATAATGTTCAGGATATGACTTCTGCTTTTTACTATGCACGCACAATTGATTTCTCCAATGCAAAAGAAGGAGATATTTTTGAGTTCCCTTGTTTTGTGGACGACACGGCATGGTCACTGAAAATAAAATTTATGGGGAAAGAAACGATCAATTCTGACATAGGAAAAATTCGCTGCATAAGATTCCATCCGGTGGTTCAGAAGGGAAGAGTTTTCAAAAAAGAAGAAGACATGAACGCATGGATCTCTGATGACAGAAACCGGATTCCCATCCGTGCCGAAGCAAAAGTGCTTGTCGGTTCTATCAAAATGGATCTTACCGAATATGCAGGGCTTATTCATCCTCTTGCACTGGAAGAGAAAAAGTAGTTATTAGTTAATCGTTATTCGTATTTTCGTTTTCAAATAATTATTGTTTTTAATATGGAATTCACCTCAGAGATCACAGAACGCCTGAAAAAATTAGATAATAAGTATCAGGCGATGGGACAATCGCTTGAAAATTATTTAGATGGTTTACTCCTCTCCAATTATCTCACCTATTGGGATTACACGCACGTTGATAAACTTCTCACCTTGCAAAATCCTAAAACAGATTTTCCCGATGAGTTGATCTTTATTATCTACCACCAGATAACAGAATTATATTTTAAACTTTCTCTTCACGAATTGGAACAAATCGCTCATAACGGAAAAAAGGTGATGGCCAATGGAGAAGATCAAGGATGGAATGAAAAGATCGATGTGAAATTTTTTACGGAGCGTATTGGACGAATCAACCGTTATTTCGAAGCACTCACAAAATCTTTCGATATCATGGGAGTTGGAATGGAACAGCAGCAATTTCTACTATACAGAATGGCGCTTCTCCCTGCAAGCGGTTTCCAGAGCGCCCAATACCGGATGGTGGAGATCAGCTCAACAGATTTCATCCAGTTGGTAGATAAAAATGTACGAGCAAAGTTTCAAGGCAAGAATGCATCCATTGAAGAAATGTACGAACACATTTACTGGAAGCAGGGCGCAACCGAACTTGCCACCGGAAAAAAGACGCTTACACTCAAACAATTTGAAAAAAAATATTCCAAACAATTCATTCAGCTTGCAAAAGAGTACAAAGAAAAAAATATCTGGGCAAAATACAAATCGCTCTCGGCAACTGAACAACAGGATTTAGAATTGATAAACGCACTTCGCCAATTGGACATCAACGTGAATGTGAACTGGCCGCTTGTACATTATCGTTCCGCTGCACGCTACCTTCAGAAAAATGAAAAACAAATTGCTGCAACAGGCGGAACCAACTGGCAGAAATATCTGCCTCCGCGTTTTCAAAAAAGAATTTTCTACCCGGAACTATGGAATAAAGAGGAAATAGAGAATTGGGGAAAACAATGGGTAGAAGATGCAACCCGTAAATAAATTTTTTCATGTGGCTTAGAATGATTCAATTCATACTCGGATCAACCATTATTTCTTTTATTATTAAGTATTCAAAAAAAATCATCTTGCCCGGTTTTGAAAAACTTCCGCTCTATAATGTAGCCGGTTTTTTCTGGAAAGGAATAATGCAAGGCACACTTGCCATGCGCGCCTCTGCCGTTTCATTTAGTTTTTTTCTTGCTATCTTCCCTTCCATCATTTTTGTTTTCACACTCATCCCCTACATTCCTATAGCGCATTTTCAGGATCAACTTCTTAACTTGCTTCAGAGTTTCATGCCGCACAATGCATACGAGGCCACAAAAGATACCATCTTAGATATTGTGACGAATCAGCGTGGCGGATTATTGTCCATAGGATTTTTTTCCGCTTTATATTTTTCCACGAACGGATTTAACGCGTTAATCACTGCGTTTAATAACACCTACCACGACATTGAAACTCGTACCGGGTTTCAGCAGCGGTTGGTTTCTATTTTTCTTGTTGTCATTGCCACATTGCTGATGATGACTGCCATTGCGCTCATTATTATCAGCGAGATCGCCTTACGGAAAATTTTTAAGCAGGATGAAATCGCCTATTACCTGATATTGGGAGGAAGATGGATCATTGTATTCGCACTTTTTTATTTTCTTATTTCATTTACATTTTACCTTGGCCCCTCGCGCAAATCAGGATGGAAATTTGCTTCTGCCGGCTCCATGCTTGCCACGGTTTTATCCCTCATGATGTCGGTAGGATTTGCCTTCTATGTAAATCATTTTGGCACTTACAATAAATTATACGGATCCATCGGAACCTTGATCGTAGTTTTGCTGTGGATCTATTTTAATTCGCTCGTTGTGCTTTTGGGTTTTGATCTGAATGCAAGCATTCACAAGGCAAAGAGAGACAAAGAGTCTTTACAAAATCCGATTTCTGCGTGATAAAATCAGTTATACGGTTTCTCAGCAGTTTTTTGGTCACCTACCCGATTGAAGAAAGGAAAAGTGAAGTGAGCGGAAAACTCGAGATTCTTTATACGAATGGGAAATATGTGCTGGATACTGCTCGTGTAAATTATTCTTTTGGCGGACTGCACAGGGTTTTTCAAAAAGCGTTCAGCCAATTCAGGATAAAAGACAGAAAAATAAAAAATGTGCTGATACTCGGTTTTGGAGGCGGAAGTGTGGCGAGCATATTGCAAGGTGAATACGGAAAAGATATCGAGATCACCGGAGTAGAAAAAGATGAAATGGTAATTGAGCTGGCAAAAAAATATTTTTCTCTTGATAAATACAAAAAACTTTCGCTTCATTCCACCGATGCGTATGATTTTGTTCAGAACTCATCTCTTACTCCTTTTGATTTAGTTGTCGTGGATATTTTTGTTGACCCCATCATTCCTGAAAAATTTCAGGATGAGAATTTTTTATCCGCTCTGAGTAAAGTTTTATCGCCTGAGGGAATTTTATTTTACAATTTTATTGCCCGGGATGAAAAAACCAGAGATAAGGGTGCGCACTTATACAAGCAGATGAATAATCTGATAGGACATACCGAATGGATAAGGCTTTTTGCCAGAAGTACGGAGAATTGGGTGTTTGTATGTGATAAAATTAAAACTCCAAAATAGTTTTTCTCAGAATAGAAACACATTCCATTAGTTGAGATTCCGTCATGATAAGCGGAGGAGCGAGACGGATGATATCCCCGTGAGTTGGTTTTGCAAGCAATCCATTTTCTTTCAATGCAAGGCAAAGTTCCCAGGCAGTTTTATTTTTTCTTTCCTTGATGATGATGGCGACAAAAAGTCCTTTTCCTCTAACGTTTGCAACAACATCCGGTTTCTCAGATTGAAGTTTTCTCAGTTCAGTCAAAAGAATCTTCCCAAGATGCAAAGAATTGTCGTACATTTTTTCTTCTTCCAAAGCATGTATCGAAGCCATTGCCACTTTGCAGGCAAGAGAATTTCCTCCGTAGGTTGACCCATGCTCACCCGGCTTGATGCAAAGCATGATCTCGTCATTGGCAAGTATGGCAGCAACAGGCATTGTTCCTCCGGAAAGCGCTTTGCCTAAAATTAAAATATCAGGATGTACATTTTCATGATCGCAGCAAAGGCGTTTTCCTGTTCTTCCAAGCCCTGTTTGAATTTCATCCGCAATAAAAAGCACATTTGCTTTTTTGCAGAGGTCAAAACATTTTGCCAGGTATCCTTCATCAGGGATCATCACTCCGCGTTCGCCTTGTACCGGCTCCACTAAAAATCCGGCAACATTTCTATCCTTGAGTGCATTTGCAAGCGCATCCGTATCATTATAAGGAATGGTAATGAATCCGGGAGTATAAGGACCAAAATTATTTTTTGAATCGGGATCGGTGGAAGCGGAAATGATGGAGATGGTTCTTCCGTGAAAGTTTCCTTCGCAGACAATTATTTTTGCTTGGTTTTCAGCAATGCCTTTTTTCTCATATGCCCATTTGCGGCAGAGTTTCAAAGCGGTTTCAACTCCTTCCGCACCGGTGTTCATCGGCAATACTTTATCATAGCCAAAATACTGCGTGATAAATTTTTCGTATTCGCCAAGCGAAGAATTGTAAAACGCACGCGAGGTAAGCGTTAATTTTTTCGCCTGATCCGTAAGCGCCTGAATTATTTTCGGATGGCAGTGCCCCTGATTCACCGCAGAATAAGCAGAAAGAAAATCAAAATATTTTTTCCCTTCCACATCCCAGACAAAAACTCCTTCGCCTCTGTCGAGTACAACGGGAATGGGATGGTAGTTGTGAGCGCCATAACGGTTTTCCAACTCCATTGCCTTTTGAGAAACTGATTTGTCGGTCATTATTTTTATCAACTAAATAAAATTTATTTCATTCTATTAAATACAATCCGTTCAACTTGATTCTCATTTCCACGAGGGCTAGGTAAATTAAATTGCCAATAATCTCCAGTAGCATTAACGTACTCTTCGTCATTATCTCCTTCTAATACAGCTGAGGATAATTCAAAATCCTTAAATGACCAATTTCCCTTATCTACTTTAATAAATGGAACAGCAGGAGAGACCTCAAAGGTATTATCATCTCGAACAACTAATGTTAAGGTATTATATTTTTCCGGAGAATACCCTCTAAGATTTGAGCGTTCTAAATTTATTTTAAAGACTCCCGTCAGTTCTTTTTCATATTTTTTTAATTTGGAATTGTGATTATAGTTTATCCAAAATGAAAAGCAAAATAACAAGAGAGCTGGAATCCATAATAAATAACGAATTACTATCCATCTATTCTTAAAAAGAAACCCAACAATAAGTAGAATAATTCCTAAAAAAACAGGACCAAATATTAATAAACCTAACATTTCCATTTTATATTTTATTTGGCTCCGAAATTAAGAATATAAAGGTACGCAATTTATCCTGCTAACTTTGCCGCGATGAAAGCGATTCAGACATTTGAAAACATTGAGATCACCGACATAAGCACGGAAGGAAAAGGCATTGGTCGTATTCCTCACCAGGGTGCGGATGCATCTTCTGGGAAAAATAGTATTGTATGTTTTATCGATCTTGCAATTCCGGGCGATGTGGTGACTATTCAGATCACACAAAAGAAAAGAAATTATCGGGAAGGGAAAGTAATTCAATACCAAAAGCTTTCTGAAAAAAGAACCGAACCGGTCTGCCGGCATTTTGGAATTTGCGGAGGATGCAAATGGCAGAACATGAAATACGATGCACAATTATTTTTCAAGCAGAAATATGTGGTGGATGCATTAACAAGAATTGGTCGCCTCACCCCCAACCCCTCTCCCACAGGAGAGGGGAGCCAGTTCCTCCCTATCATTCCATCAAAAACTATTTTTCACTACCGCAATAAACTGGAATTTACATTTTCAAATAAAAAGTGGCTGACGAAAGAAGATTTTCAAACGCTCAACATCGGGGAAAATCTGGGCAGCGCTGCTTATGCTCTCGGATTTCACATTCCAAAGCTTTTTGACAAGGTGCTTGATATTGCAGAATGTCATTTGCAGGAAGAGCCTTCCAACAGCATTCGTCTTGAAGTAAGAAAATATGCCATCGAAAACAATCTGACTTTTTTTGACATCCGGAAACAAAATGGATTTCTCCGCAACCTGATTATTCGTAGTACCTCCACCGGTGAATGGATGGTGGTGATGGTGTTTTTTTACGAAGATAAATCTGAAAGAGAAAAATTACTAAAACATCTTTCAGGAAAATTTACACAGATAACTTCTTTGCAATACCTTATTAATTCGAAAAAGAACGACAGCATCTTTGATCAGGAAGTAAAACCGTTTAGCGGAGAAGACTGCATACATGAAGAAATGGAAGAACTAAAATTTCGCATCAGTCCAAAATCTTTTTTTCAGACCAATTCAGCTCAGGCGCTTGAGTTATATAAGGTAACCCGTGATTTTGCGGGATTGAAGGGAAATGAAGTTGTTTATGATCTGTACACGGGAACGGGCACTATTGCAAATTTCGTAGCAGGGAAAGCTAAAAAAGTGATCGGTATTGAATACATCAACGCAGCTATTGAGGATGCAAAAATAAATTCAGAGATAAATAATATTTCCAACACAGAATTTTTTGCCGGAGATATTAAGGATGTTCTGAATAACGAGTTTATTTCTGCACACGGCAAGCCGGATGTAATTATCACAGATCCTCCGCGCGCAGGCATGCACGAAGATGTGGTGAAAAAAATACTCGAGATATCTCCTGAAAAAATAATTTATGTGAGTTGCAATCCTGCCACGCAGGCGCGGGACATCGCTTTGATGAGCGAGCAGTACTTTGTGGAAAAAGTGCAACCCGTAGATATGTTTCCGCATACAGCGCATGTAGAAAGTGTTGCAAAACTGATCAGAAAATAATTTCTGACACTTTTAAAAATTATTTTTTCTACCGTTTTTCATAGCAGAAATTGGTTCTGAAAAAATTAAAAATATTTTTCGTACAAAAAAAATGTTTTCCTTTGCAACCAAATTTTGTTTTTGTGCATCTCATAATTTGAAATGGGAATTGTTTATTGTAATTTGATTTTTGAAAATTTATGGCAAAAAATCTCGTAATCGTTGAGTCTCCGGCCAAAGCAAAAACCATTGGGAAGTTCCTGGGCGATGAATATATCGTAAAATCGAGCATAGGTCATATCCGCGATCTTCCCAAGAAAGAAATGGGCGTGGACGTTAAAAAAGGTTTCGAGCCGGTTTACATTATATCTCCGGAAAAAAAACAAGTTGTAAGCGAGTTGAAGAAACTTGCAAAAGATTCTGAAATAGTATGGCTCGCAACGGACGAGGACCGTGAAGGAGAAGCCATTGCCTGGCATTTGCTGGAGGCGCTTGATCTGAATGAGAAAAAAATCAGACGCATTGTTTATCACGAGATTACAAAAACGGCTATACAGGAAGCGTTTGCCAATCCGCGCAGCATTGACAGGCATTTAGTAGATGCCCAACAGGCACGCAGGGTGTTGGATCGCCTTGTAGGATATGAACTTTCTCCTATTCTCTGGAAAAAAGTAAAGCCTTCTTTATCTGCAGGAAGAGTTCAGTCTGTTTCTGTCCGATTGTTGGTGGAGCGAGAAAGAGAGATAAATGCTTTTGAAATCACATCCTATTATAAGGTATCCGGAATCTTTACTGTAAAAGATACTCAGGGAAAGTTAACTACTCTGAAGGCAGATCTTTCCTCAAAATTAAAATCGGAACAAGAAGCAAATGATCTGTTGAATAAATTGAATGGCGCAAATTTTTCTATAAAAAATATAGAGAAAAAACCATCCAGAAGAACTCCTGCAGCTCCGTTCACAACTTCAACCTTGCAGCAGGAAGCAAGCCGCAAACTTGGTTTTTCCGTTACCAACACCATGCGTGTTGCTCAAAGTTTATACGAAGCGGGAAAGATAACTTACATGCGTACCGATTCGGTAAATCTTTCAGGATTTGCACTTAATGCTGCAAAAAATGAAATTCAAAGAATGTTCGGTGACGGATACTGGAAGAAAAGACAGTACACTACAAAATCTGCCAACGCACAGGAAGCACACGAAGCAATTCGTCCTACCTTTTTAAATAACCGAACGATCGAAGCAGAAGATGACCGCGAACGAAAATTATACGAACTCATCTGGAAAAGAACCGTTGCATCGCAAATGGCAGATGCAGAACTTGAAAAAACTGTTATTACTATTTCTCAGAACAAAACTAACGATGCCTTTCTTGCACTTGGAGAAATTATTTTATTTGACGGATTTCTGAAAGTATATATGGAAGGAACCGATGAGGAAGAAGAGGATACAGAAGGAATTCTTCCTGCTGTAACAATTGGACAAGAAATAGACATGCAGGAAATTTCTGCGACACAACGTTTTACACTTCCTCCAGCCCGTTTCACCGAAGCAAGCTTAGTAAAAAAACTGGAGTCGCTTGGGATTGGAAGACCTTCTACGTATGCGCCAACCATTTCCACCATCATCAAGCGATTATATGTTGACAAGGAAATTCGAGAAGGAAAAGAAAGAAAATACAACGTGCTTCTGCTTAAAGGTTCTGAAATAAAATCTGAGGTTAAAACTGAAATTACCGGAGCAGAAAAAGGGAAGTTATATCCTACAGACATCGGCATTGTGGTAAATGATTTTCTGGAAAAATATTTTCCCCAGATCATGGATTATAATTTTACCGCACATGTAGAAAAAGAGTTTGATGAAATTGCCGAAGGAAAAATGTCGTGGAAAGACATGCTGAAGGAATTTTACGTTCCTTTTCATAAAACTGTAGAATCCACCACTGAAGATTCCGAAAGAGCATCGGGCGAACGTATTCTAGGAAAGGATTCCAAGACGGGAAGAGATGTGCTGGTACGCGTAGGGCGATTTGGTCCGATGGCGCAGATTGGTCTTCAGGACGATAAAGAAAAACAAAAATATGCTTCGCTCCGTCCCGGACAACGCATCGATACCATCACACTGGAAGAAGCGCTTGATCTTTTCAAACTTCCGCGCAATCTTGGACAATACGAGGGCGATGATCTCATTATCAGCATCGGAAGATTTGGCCCTTACATAAAACATAAGAACGCTTATACTTCACTTCCGAAAACCGAAGACCCATACACTGTAAGTTTGGAGCGGATAATAGAATTCATGAAAGGACCTCGCTTGCCAAGGGTAATCGGCCAATATGAAGGAAAAGATATTGTTGCTGCAAAAGGAATGTTTGGCAATTATTTGAAATACGAAAATACCAATGCGCCTCTTCCAAAGCAATACGATCCGTTTCTCATTACTATAAACGAAGCAATTCCACTTATAAAAGTGAAGATGGAAAAAGATGCTGCCAAACATATTAAATCTTGGCAGGAAGACAGACGCGTAAAAGTGGTGTACGACAGATGGAAAAAACCTTCCATTCAAGCAGGTAAAAAGTTTTTTAGAATTCCTGCAGGAAAAGAGCCGGTAGAACTTGAATTGGAGGAATGCTTAGTAATTGCAGGATTTAAAAAGGCAAAGAAAGAAGGCAAGTCAAAAGTTAAAAGTAAGAAGCCAGAAGTCACAAGTCCGAAGCGATCACTGAGCAACAAGAAGCCGGTAGATAGTTTCAAAACTTCAAAATTGAAAATTGTAAAAGCGAAGAGAAAATTTGCAGGCAAGAAAAAATAATTGTTTGTTACAAAAATTTCAGTTTTCTCCCTTCTTCATCAAATACTTTCATGGCAAAATCACACTTCAGACAGGAGCTTTGTTTTTCTGCGTAAGTTCCTTGTACTATTCCTCCGCAAAAGGTTCCTGCAACCTGCCAGCAAATTCTTCCTCCGTTCTTGCCACCGTTTTTTCCATTGAATTCTACAGCCGTTATTACAGGGCACAATCCCAATTCACGAACTTTATTTCCACTGAGCATGCGACCCCATTTTTTGAACTCCCAGCAGTTTAACTTTTTCCCCATGTCTGACGAATAAATTACATTATGGCAATAATAGAATATATTTAACAATAAAATAGTGATTTACAATTGATTTTCTGAAATGGGTTTTTTCTGAGGGGATCGACTTTTCAAAACTCTGTTGATAACTGTGATTGCTTCGCTTCTTTTGAAACTAAGAGCAACTTATTTTTGTATTCAATTTTAGATTTCAAACTTTAAACTTTTCCTGTGGAAGACATCGCACAATTTTTTGTTCCTATTGATATAGATGGAACCAACGAGTATCCTGAAAACACACTGGGCACCTCTATCCGGAAGTTTGTTCTTGGAAAACCATTTCCGGAATTGAAAGGAGTTCATCTTGCTATAATCGGAGTGGAAGAAGAAAGGCGCGCAGTAAACAATGAAGGATGCGGTGGAGCAGCAGATGCAGTTCGTCCGTATTTGTACAATCTTTTCAAAGGAAGTTATAAACCAAAAATTGCTGACCTAGGCAATATCAGGCAAGGACATACAGTAAAGGATTCTTGTTTTGCGCTCACCTCCGTTTGTCACGAGCTGATAAAAAATAAAATTATTCCCATCGTGATTGGAGGAGGACAGGACCTCACTTTTCCGATGTACAAAGCATTTGATAAAATTGAACCAACCATCAATCTGGTGGATGTGGACGCAAAATTTGATATTGGCGGTCCGGATTCTGAATTTAATTCTTCCGCCTATCTCGGGAAAATAATTCTTCACCAGCCGAACATACTTTTCAATTACAGCAATATCGGTTATCAGACCTATTTTGTCCCTCAAAAAGAAATTGACCTTTTTCATAAACTTTATTTTGATGCGTACCGTTTAGGAAACGTGCGCAGCGAAATGGAAGAAGTGGAACCCATTGTGCGCAGTGCCGACCTTCTCTCCTTTGATATTTCCTCCATACGCATGAGCGATGCACCCGGAAACGGAAATGCTTCACCAAATGGATTTTATGGGGAAGAAGCTTGCCAGATCACACGCTATGCCGGTCTCAGCGACAAGCTTGCTGCCATCGGATTTTTTGAGATAAATCCAAAAAAAGACAAGCGCGGACAAACTGCGCATCTTGTGGCGCAAATGATTTGGTATTTCATAGAAGGCTATTACAAGCGCTTTCAGGATTTTCCATTTAGAAAAAAATCGGACTATTTGAAATACCGCGTTTCCATCAAAGATCACAAAAATGAAATTGTGTTTTATAAATCGAAACGCTCCGACCGCTGGTGGATGGAGGTTCCCTATCCTGCACAGAAAAAATTAAAGTTCGAACGGCACTGCCTTGTCCCCTGCTCATACAAAGATTACGAAGCGGCAACACGCGAAGAGATTCCGGACCGTTGGTGGCAGTCGTACCAGAAATTAGTTTAAACAGGCAATTTACTCTGAAGTTCTTCCCACTTTTTCATTTCTTCTTCCAGTTGCTTTTTTAGCTTTTCATAGTTGGAGAAAAAATCTTTGTCGCTGACCGTTTGTTGGTATAGTTCGGGGTTGGATAGTTTTTCGTCAATTGCTTTTATCTCTGACTCGAATTTCTCAATCTGTTTTTCAGTTCTCGCAATTTGGTGTTGGAAGTGCTTGAGGTCTTTTTCTTTCTGTTTATTTTCTTCTCTGGCCACTTGCTCCTGGCTACTGGTTGCTGGCTGCTCGCTTGTGACTTGTGACTTGAGGCTTGGTACTTCCGTTTCAATTTGCCTGAACGATCCTACTTTGCGGTCCCTTAGATATTCATTTATATCTCCCGCATGTTGTTTCACATTTCCATGTCTGAATTCAAAAACGCGGTTGGTCAACCCTTGCAGGAAATCCCTATCATGCGAAACAAGAATAAGTGTTCCGTCATATTGCTGCAACGCAGTTTTCAACACGTCTTTCGAGCGCATGTCAAGGTGGTTCGTAGGTTCATCGAGGACGAGCAAGCTGTGTGGCTGAAGCAACAACTTACACATTGCCAATCGTCCTTTTTCTCCACCGCTCAATACTTGTACTTGTTTAAAAACATCATCTCCGCTGAAAAGAAAAGAACCGAGGATGGCGCGCACATTTTTCCGGCTGTCGCCTTTTGCCACTTCGTCAATCGTTTCAAGAACAGTTAGTTTCCCATTTAATATCTCTGCCTGGTTCTGTGCGTAGTAGCCAACATCCACTGATTCGCCCACTCTGAGCACACCTTCACATTTTTCTTCTCCGACAATTATTCTACTCATCGTGGATTTTCCCTCTCCGTTCCTTCCTACAAACGCAACACGATCGCCCCGGTCAATTCTGAAATTCACATGAGAGAAGATCAGATTATCTCCATATTGTTTTTTTGCATCTTCTGCTATCACCACCAACCGGCTGGAGCGCGGAGCCGGAGGAAATTTAAATTTCAAACTGCTGGTATCTTCTTCATCTACTTCCACCACTTCCAGTTTATCTAATTTTTTTATCAGTGACTGAGCAAAGGCCGCTTTGTCCTTCTTCGCGCGAAACTTATTGATGAGCACTTTTGTTTTGTCAATATACTTTTGCTGATTTTTTGCGGCTGCTATCTGAGATTCTTTTCTTTCTTTTCTCAGCAGCAGATATTTGGAATAATTTGATTTGTAATCGTAAATTCTTCCCATTGTAATTTCAATGGTGCGCGTAGTGATATTATCCAGAAACGCTTTATCGTGTGAAACCATTAACACCGCTCCAAAATAATTTTTCAAAAAATCTTCCAGCCACTGAATGGATTCAATATCGAGGTGATTCGTTGGCTCATCGAGTAAAAGCAGATCAGGTTTTCGTAAAAGAAGTTTTGCAAGTTCAATGCGCATGCGCCATCCACCGCTGAAATCTTCGGTGTTACGGGTGAAATCGCTGCGTTCAAAACCAAGTCCTAATAAAGTAGATTCAATATCTGCGTGGAGAGAATAACCTCCGAGGTGATTCATGCGCTCGCCATAATCGTGCATGTCGTGAATCAGCTGCATGTACTCATCCGACTCATAGTCAGTGCGAGTGGCGATCTGCTCGTTCACCTGTGCGATCTTTTTCTCCAGTGCCTGCACTTCTGTAAATGCTGAAGCCGTTTCATCAAAAACCGTTTTGCCCGGTTGATGCGTCATATCCTGAGGCAGATAGCCGATGGTGCAGGTGTTTGGCTTAGTTACTTCACCGCTATCAGGAGTTTGCTCTCCTGCTATAATTTTCAGTAAGGTAGATTTTCCTGCACCATTTCTTCCGGCAAGACCAATGCGATCCTGCTTGTTTATCAGGAAAGATATTTCCTCAAACAGTGTGCGACCGCCAAAGTGAACTGATATTTCGTTTATTGATACCATAAAAAGGAGCGCGAAGATAACAGAATATCTCGGGAGTGGCGACTGATCTGAGAAGGTTGAGTTATCCACCGATTATTTTTGTAGGTTTGTTTCCTGTTTAATACTTCTCCTGTGAAAAAGAAACTCAAAGAACTCGAAGAAAAAATTAAAGAAGCCCATCTTGGCGGTGGCGAAAAAAGAATTGAAAGCCAGCACAAGAAAGGAAAACTTACTGCGCGCGAACGCATTCATTTTCTGCTGGACGAAGGAAGTTTTGAAGAGATAGGAATGTTTGTTACGCACCGTTCGGTAGAATTTGGTTTGGAGAAAGAAAAATACCTTGGTGATGGCGTAGTCACAGGATACGGAACGGTACACGGAAGATTGGTGTATGTTTTCGCACAAGATTTTACAGTGTTTGGGGGTTCGCTTTCCGAGGTACATGCAGAAAAAATATGCAGAGTGATGGACCTGGCAATGAATAATGGTGCGCCTATAATTGGATTGAATGACAGTGGCGGTGCACGTATTCAGGAAGGAGTTGTTTCGCTCGGAGGATATGCCGATATTTTTTATCGTAATACACGTGCCTCCGGAGTTATTCCGCAGATATCTGCCGTGATGGGACCTTGCGCAGGCGGAGCGGTTTATTCTCCTGCAATTACCGATTTTATTTTGATGGTGGAAAACACTTCTTATATGTTTGTCACCGGGCCAAACGTAGTAAAAACAGTTACACACGAAGAAGTTACTTCTGAAGAATTAGGAGGTGCATCCACGCATTCCACAAAATCGGGAGTAACACATTTTTCCTGTGCGAATGAAATCGAATGTATCAATTACATCAAAAAATTATTGAGTTATATACCCCAGAATTGCGAAGACGAAGTTCCGGCAATTCCTTATGCTCCCCGGGCTGGGGATGAAGTACGTCTAGAACTCAATTCCATTATTCCCGAAAATCCCAACCAGCCCTACGACATGCGCGATGTGATCAATGGAACAGTGGATGCAAGTTCTTTTTTTGAAGTGCACAAAAACTTTGCGGAAAATATCGTGGTTGGCTTCGCACGTTTGGCAGAAAAAAGCATCGGCATTGTGGCAAACCAGCCGGCTTTCCTTGCAGGAGTTTTAGATATCCACTCTTCCCAAAAAGCAGCACGTTTTGTACGTTTCTGTGATTCGTTCAACATTCCACTTTTGGTTTTTGAAGATGTTCCGGGATTTTTACCCGGCACCGATCAGGAATGGAATGCCATCATTTCCAACGGAGCAAAACTTTTATATGCTTTCTGCGAAGCAACTGTGCCGAGAGTTACAGTGATCACACGCAAAGCGTATGGCGGTGCTTATGATGTGATGAATTCCAAGCATATTGGTGCAGATATGAATTATGCCTGGCCCAGCGCTGAAATTGCGGTGATGGGAGCCAAAGGTGCAGTAGAAATTATTTTTAAAGGCGAAAAAGACCTCAAGAAGAAAGAAGAGGAATACATTGAGCATTTTGCAAATCCCTACCGAGCTGCTGAGAGAGGATATGTAGATGAAGTGATACAACCTTCGGACACGCGTGCGAAATTAATTTCTGCTTTCAAAATGCTGGAAAACAAGGTGGATAAACTGCCGAAGAAGAAGCATGGGAATATTCCACTATAAACAGAAAAAATACCTATTCAAGTTAATGCCATAAAAAAATGCTTCCTTTTTCATCCAGAATAATCATCTTCCTGCTCTGTGCAGCTCTCTTATTCATCGGGCTGACTCATTTTCCAATCAACATTCTAAGCTGGGATGTGTTCGGATATTATTTGTACCTGCCGATGACATTCATCTATCATGATCTGGGGCTAAAAGATTTTTCAGTAGTGGACAGTATCATTGCCAAATACCACAACACGGGCACCTTTTACCAGGCAAACATGGCGCCAACAGGTAATTTCATCATGCGTTACGGAATAGGACTATCCATACTTTATGCTCCTTTCTTTTTTATCGGATATCTGATTGCCTTAATAACAGGATTTCCTGCAGATGGGTTTTCGGAACCTTATCAATACGCCATATGGAGCGGATGTATGATCTATTCTTTCATCGGGATAATCATGCTGCGAAAAGTCTTATTAAATTTCTTCGAAGATAAAATCACATCCCTGCTGCTTGTAATCATTGTTCTCGGAACAAATTATACGCTTCATTCTTCTATTCATGGGCAAGGCGCCATGACGCATAATTTTCTGTTCACGCTTTATACATTTATTTTATGGTTCACCATAAAATGGCATGAAACACATAAAATGAAACATGCTATCATGCTTGCGATCTCATGCGGATTAGCAACAATCGTCCGCCCACCGGAAATAATTTCCCTTCTCATTCCAGCTTTGTGGGGCGTTTATGACAAACAAACATTAAAAGAAAAATTACAGTTGCTAAAAGAAAAAGGAATGCATGTTACTTTTTTTGCATGCATATTTATTGCGATCTGCTTTATTCAACTAAGCTACTGGAAAATCTATTCGGGAAGTTTCTGGTACGACAGTTATTATAACCCTGGCGAAGGAATGGACTTGTTTCCTCCGCACACATTTAATTTTCTTTTCAGTTTCCGCAACGGATGGTTCATCTACACTCCTGTTATCCTTTTTGCTTTTGCCGGACTATTCTTTTTATATAAAAGAAATAAAAAGATTTTTATGCCTGTCATAGCATATACTTTCATAAACCTATGGATCGTATCCAGTTGGACGGTATGGTGGTACGGAAACTGTTTCAGTCAACGTGGGATCATTGCATCCTATATTTTACTCTCTGTTCCAATGGGCTATCTCTTTGTGGAGATAAACACAAAAAGAAACATTTTAAAATATTCCATGTTTGGTATTGTTTTATTTCTTGTTGCACTGAATTTATTTCAATCCTGGCAAACAGCAAACGGTATTTTAGTTTCATCAAGGGCAAGCGGGAAATACTGGCTGGCAACTTTCGGGAAAACCACTGCCTCGCCCAATAACGAAAAATTGCTTTATATGGATTGGCCAACAAACGGCATTGAAAATTTTACGAATGAATCTGATTACACAAAAACACATACATGGGAACTCGGATTTGAAGAAAGCGAAGGAATGCCTAAAGAAAAATTAAACACAGAAATTTTTCATTCCGGCAAAAGTTCTTACGTTTTCGACAGCATTACAGAATTTGGTCCTGCTATTGAGAAAAAATATTCTGAAATAACAGATAAATACCATGCATGGATAAGAGTGAGCGTTTGGGTCTATCCTGTTTCGGATACAAAAAAATATCCTGCTTGTATTGTAACCACTTTCACCCATCAGGGAAAATCATATAAGTACAAAGGAACCGGAACCGATCAATTAAATCTTGAAATAAACAAATGGAACCGGATAACTTTTGACTACCTCACGCCTATGGCAGTCCGAAGTAAAAATGATCCTTTGAGTGTGTATATTTGGAATAACGGCAAAGGAAAAATTTTCGTTGATGACTTACAAGTGGAAGTATTTGAGCCAAAATTTGATCCATCCATTTTTTAATGTTGACAAACCTCTTTAGAGAAGAATTAGTGCACGACATTTTAATTGGCTTGGATATTTGGCTGTTAGCTCCCCTCCTTTCAAAGGAGGGGTTAGGGGTGGTTAAACTCAATCCCCCTCTCCTGCCGGACTCCCCCTTTTCAAGGGGGAGAGTTAATACAAGCATCTGCACTCGAAAAAGAGTGTCGTACACTCAGAAGAATTTAGGAAAACTAAACAGCGACTAATTTTTTACCTTCGTATGCTGTTCCCAATAATCTGCCGAATATTTTTGCTATGTATCTAAGCATCATCATCCCTCTGTATAACGAAGAAACTTTTATTTGCGCGTTGCTTGATGAATTACTGTTGGTAAAATTTCCTGCATTTATAGAAAAAACAGAAATCATTATTGTTGACGATCAATCAACCGATCGGTCGTATTCCTTGGTACAGGAATATTGTAAAGAGAAATCCAACATACAATTGTTGCGCCAGTCCTCAAACAATGGAAAGGGATTTGCAGTAAAGACCGGCATTAAACAAGCTGCGGGTGATATTATTCTCATACAGGATGCAGATATGGAACTCTCGCCTGCAGATATTCCCTCGATGCTGAACGCTATGTACGAATTGAAAGTTCCTTTTATAAATGGGTCCCGGTATTTACCGGGCGTGTTACGGCCACAGACGGCTTTCAGAAGATATTTTGCAAATAAATTATTTACGCTGCTAACATCTCTTTTCATTAATGTGCATCTTACAGACATGGCTTGCGGATATAAATTATTCCGAAAAGATCTGTTTGAAAAATTAAACCTGAAAGAATCCCGTTTCGGGTTTGAAGCAGAACTGATTATCAAATGCGGACGCCTGCGAAAAACCTGGATAGCCGAAGTACCGGTAAGATATTTCCCAAGAAACGAAGGCGAAGGCAAGAAATTAAGAAATTCAGATGGATTAAGAATTCTTAAAACCATCCTGAAATACGGATTATTGAAGATGAACTAAAAAATAAAAGGCGGGTAAACCACTCCCGCCTTTCTGTTTACCTTCTGGCAAACAACACACTACTGCACAATGAGGTCTATTGGACCATCATAAGGAGCAGGGCTTCCAGGCAGAATGGAACGGTGGCGAAACCAGTAACGCTTTCCGCTTTCCAATCCAGAAATAGTGGTAGTCGCCTCTGTAGTAGAGAGGGCTGAAATCCATCCGCTGAGAAAGAAGAATAGACATTTTCGGAAATTCAAACTATCTTGCTGATAACCATCTGTTTGATTTTTCAAAACCCCTATTTCCCGAAGAAGTCTAATATATTTTTATTTGCTCATAACGAAAGTTTCATAATTTAGGATATAGATTTACTAAAATTAAGAAATTCAGATGGATTAAGAATTCTTAAAACCATCCTTAAATACGGACTTCTTAGATTTTAATAGTGATGTCAAGACAAAAGAATTGTTTGGATTCGGCTTGCATTATAGTTTCATAAATAGCATTTAAAAAATTAATACTTATACGATCAAGTGAATACAGTTCCTTCATTGAATTATAAAACTGAAAGAATATTTTTCTATTCGCTTCTTTTCATTTCTTTTATTACTGTTGTTTGCATAAACATTTCCGCTAACGCCACTTTTGATACAGGCGATGGCATTCAGCATTATCTTATTGCGCATTATTCATGGAAACATCCGCGGCTTTTTTTAGATATGTGGGGAAAGCCATTCTTTACATTGGTGAGTTCGCCTTTTATGCAATTCGGAATGAACGGAGCAATTGTATTTCAAGCGCTGTGTGCAGCCGGCACATCTTTTTTTTGCTATAAGATTGCTCAGAAAATAAATCTTGATTTTGCTTGGTCAATTCCGGCATATATATTTTTCTCTCCTATTTATTTTGCATTAATCAATTCCGGCCTTACGGAAATATTTTTCGGTTTCCTTTTCATGTTTTCAGTATGGCTTATTTTTCAAAATAAATTCCTTTGGGGAGCAATTGCTGCTTCCTTCATTCCATTTGTCAGACCCGAAGCATACGTAGTTCTCCCTTTAATTGCACTTGTTTTACTTATAAGAAAACAATTTTTTTCTATCCCTTTTTTATTTTTTGCTTTCATTTCTTATTCTGTAATCGGATATTTTTATTACCATGATTTATTTTGGGTGATCACTCAAAATTATTCTATCACCGAAGTAGGGTATGAAGGCCAAAAAGGAGAGTTTTTGCATTTTGTAAAACATTATGATGAAATCTGGGGAACTGTTTATTCCGCTTTGTTAATACTTGGAATTTGTACCAGCATTTATTTCATATTTTCTTTTCTATCTAAGAAATCAAAAACTGATTTTCTTCCCGAAATATTATTTTTAATTTTTGGCAGTTTTTTCGATTGCCTTTTGCTGCATTCATTGCTTTACTGGATGCCTGATATTTTTACGAATCTCGGAATGTTGCGATATATGACAACACTTATTCCCTCCGCTTCATTAATTTCCTTAATGGGCATTAACTTAATTTTCTTTTTCCTATTTAAACACTATCGCTATCTGAAGATAATGTCTGTTGCAATAATATTGTGGTTTATAATTCAAACTCCTTTTCAACAATCATATTATCCTTTTCATTTGAATTCAGAACAAGTTGTGATAAAAGAAGCCGGTGGATGGATCAACAAAACATTTTCAAAGGTTAACAGAGTCTGTTACTTGCATCCATTTCTTGCTGTTGTTTCAGATATTGATCCATTCGACAATAAAAAATCGACACTGCTTTGGTCATTAGATAAAGACTCTCTTAACTTGCTGCCTGACAGCACGCTGATAGTGTGGGATTCACATTACGCACCACAAGAAGGAAATTTACCGCTCGATTTATTGAAAAAGGATACAAACTTTATTCCGTTGAAATATTATAAATATTATCTTGATTTTCCCGCATTTGAATCCTGGATTTTTATGAAAAATAAAAATCACGATACTTCCACGCATGATTCAATCGCTCCTGAATTGATAACAGATTTTGGTCCGATTGATAATCTCCGAGAAATAGATTCGGAAACTTTTAATTTTGATTCTAATAAGCCGGTTGACACATCTTTGTTAACAAATGAAAAATGTGTTTCAGGTGAAATGTCCTTAAAATATACAACAGAAAAAGAATTCGGGCCTATGTTTTCAAAAAAAATAAATGAAATCAAAAACTTTTCATCTTTGAGGATGATTCAAATTAATTTTAAATTCTTTTCTAGTGATTCCACAAAAGAGATAATCCCTGTAATTGAAATAAAGAACGGCAACAAAACCATTTTCTGGCATGGAGAAAAGATCAATGGGAAAATGAATGACAATACATGGAATGCCTGTGAAATAAAACGCATTTTATTTCCTAACGAATTAAACGAAGACTTTATACTTAATTTTTACTTTTGGAATAAAGGCAGAAGAAATTTTTATGTAGACGATTTACAATTGAAATATTTAGGATTGAAATAAATTCTAAAAGAAAAACTTAAACCAAATAAACCTTTTCAAGATCCATATGCAACGTTTCTTGTTTTTAAAAACATTTCAAAAGAATATTCTAAGTAAAATTTGTCTTTTACTTATTGTTTTTTATTGGGTTTTTTCTTTTTACAATTATGACAGGGCTAAAAAAAATCCTATTGTATGGGATGTTGTTTCTTTTTATGGCTATTTGCCTGCAGTATTCATTTATCATGATATTACTTTACATTTTCCAGATAAGGATCCCGGATTTTTTGCTTTTAAATATTGGCCCGAACATGCTCCCAACGGAGGCAGAGTGATTAAAACCACCATGGGCGTAAGTTATTTGTATGCTCCCTTCTTTTTTCTTGGGCATATTTACGCAGGCATTTCGGGCGAACCTCAGGATGGATATTCTTTCCCCTATCAGTTATTTCTGCAAATCGGAACTTTATTTTACGTGATCCTTGGATTTATTTTTTTGCGTAAACTTTTACTCCTCTATTTTTCAGATGCAGTTATTGCTTTAACCATTCTTTCAGTTTTTTTCGGCACTAATCTTTTATATTATTCAACTGGAGGAGCGCTGATGGCGCATGCGTATCTTTTTGCTGTGTTGTGTGTTTATCTATTCGCAATTGACACATGGCATCAAAAACCAGATTTTAAAATGTCTATTCTTTTAGGTCTCACCGGTGGGTTGCTTACCTTGATGAAACCGACAATGATTATCTGTATTTTGATTCCATTATTATATGGAATAAGGAACTTGAAATTATACAGAGAAAAACTTCAATTCCTTTTAATTAATAAATGGCAACTTTTAATTGTAATTATTTTTTTCTTGCTTCCCGGAATTCCGCAATTGATTTACTGGAAATACATCACCGGAAACTGGTTCTACTTTTCATATACCGGAGAAAGTTTTTTCTTCGAAAACCCTCATATTATACAAGGATGGTTTGGTTACCGTAACGGTTGGCTGCTTTATACTCCGATTATGATTTTTGCACTGGCCGGATTTTTCTTTATGAAAGAAAAAGTAAAGGACATGAAATTATCTATTCTGCTGTTCTTTGCTTTCATGGTTTATATAATCCATAGCTGGTGGTGCTGGTGGTTTGGGGGATTTGGATTGAGGGCTTATGTTGAATTATATGGCGCGCTGGCAATTCCAATGGCTGCTTTCTATGATTTTTTTCTGAGAAAAAAACTTCTTTTTAAAATACCCATTATCATAATTTCTTTTCTTCTTATTGCACTAAATATTTTTCAGGAATTTCAATTTGAACACGTAGGACTGCATTTTGACAGCATGACTAAAAAGTCGTATTGGATTAGTTTTTTAAAAACCGAAGTACCCGGTGAATGGTGGAATAGTTTGCAAATCCCCAATACTGAAAGAGCTAAAAATGGCCTGAGTGAATTTTATGAAGACAAAAAAAATATTTATGATATCACGCAAGAATACGATTTCGAAAATGTTCCCTATAACAATGACAGCATTTATTATTCTACAATAGCAGCAAGAGGCAGCAAACACTCTTATGTATTAAAGGATCAGAAAGCATTTTCACCTGCCATTTCCATGCAGGCTTCGGATATCTTACGCGGCAATGCCAGAGAGGCGATTGCGTCTGTACAGTTTTTCTTACCCGAAAACATTTCTGCCAATGAAACCCACATGCTTGTAATCTTACTGAAAAGCGATACCGGGGTTTATTTTTTCCGTGCAATCAATATGAACTCTGTGTATCCCGATCCCAGAAAGTGGAGCACCATCGCAGTTACTCTTCCTTTAGATACGATACGGGACTGGAGAGATATTTTTGAGACATACGTTTGGAATAACAATACTCAAAAAGAAATTTTTATAGATAATCTGAGATTCGAAATTATTCGGGGAAAGGAATGATCTCTATGTCATTCTACTGATCATGGGTTCTCAATGGGTTCAAACTTCTCAATATTGATCGTATCTATTGCAAAACTGCTCTTCCCTCTGTTCCAAATATATATTTGCACCCTGTCGGTTTTTGATCTTATCTCAGGAGTTAAATAACTCACGTTTACTTCGCTCCATTTATAAGCGAGCGAGGAATCATTTTTAATGGGATAGGCCATATATCGGTATGATTTATCTTTATGTAAAAATGTAATTACAATAAAAGCATCCATTTTTTTTTCGGGCGATAATGCCATTACTTTTGTCTTTACCTGCAGCCATGCATAATATTTATCTGTCAATTCGAAATAAGGAATATCATAGACATTAAAAAATTCAGCCGTTGAATCTATTATATAAACCTTGTCGGGAAAATTTATTGTTGTATCGTGAAGCGCAATCTGCTTAACCGCTTTCTCTTCATTTGTAAAGTTCTTGCTAAAAACATTTTGTTTCCTATGTATATTGTCTTCTTTCAAAATCGGAATTGAATCCGGATTGCGCTCTACAAGCAATAATTCATCAGCCCCTTTCGGCAAAGTTGTTTTCAAGAAAACAGACCAATAGTATTTTTTGGTCATTCTCTCTCCGGAAATAATTCCTTTTTTATATTGCCAGCTCTGCAATATATTAAGTGCAATAAATAAAAATATCAGCGTAACTGTTACAGCTTTAACTATAAATTTATTTCTCCAAATCCATTGGATAAAAAAACCCAGCGAAACAGCAAGCAAAGGATAGACCTGCATCATTGTCCGCTGGCTGAAACAAGAGGCATACCACCAATACGTCCAGGACGAAACCACATACAAAAACACACTAAAAAAGATCAGACTTGCCCAAAAGATTTCGCGTTTGTTTCTGTACAAAAAAATAAACCCTATAATTGAAAACAACATGAGTGGAGTATATACCAACCACCCTTTGCGATAACTGAAAAGAAATTGCAGTGTATAGGGCGTTTGGAAATCAAAACCCTCCCCGGCATTAGCTCCATAACTATCATAAAAGAAATTTCCGGTTACTTTTTTCCAATAAAAAAGTTGAAATGAACCGATGCAGATCATAAGTCCGAACATGATGATTGCATGAAAACGGTATTCATTGAGAAAGATTTTTATTTTCTGACTTATCTCTTTGGGTGCTTTTATACCCCAGCAAAAAGGAATGATTGCATACATAATTTCTGTTGGTCTGGTCAACGCAGCTAATCCAAGCGTAATTCCAAGAATGATGGCTGAGGACAAGTAATGTTTCTCATGCCACTTAATGGTGTGCCAAAGCATAATTGCAAACAAAGTAAATAAGTAAGAATTTACAAGGAGAATCCCTTCATGTGTTGACATAATCAGAAAATTTGTGCCAAAACATAATATCAATAAAATAAATGCAGCAAGTTTGTCAGAGAAAAAATGCAGAAGTATAAGACGAAGATAATACAGTCCTGTCAGCAAAATAACAATGCTCCAACAGAGTAAGGCATATTGATAAGGAAGAGAAAATCCGTCCATGGGGTAGTTCAGCAAATAGGCAAATAAATGTCCCGTAAAAAAAGCAGGACTATCAAGAATAGCTAATCCCATGGTGTAACGCAACACCCAGCCGCCATTGTCTAATTGAATTCCTTGGTAAAAAACAGTAATGGGCTGGTATTTATGCATCAGCATATCAACCACTGAGAAATCTTTTATTCCCAAATCATGATAGATAAAAGTTAGCGGCAAGTATAAATAATAGCCAAACTGATCCCAGACTATCAGGTTATTGGACGGCTCTCTGAAATTTAAAAATACAATGGAAAGCGAGATAAGAAAAAAAATAAAAAATGAATTTTTATTTTTCATGTTACCTTAAACTATAAATAAAAATGTTTTTATACTGTCCTATTTTATGTTTTGTATAAGGATTTATGAAAGGATTGTGAACATGAGTGGAATCGTTAAGAATGAGGTATTTCGCTCCTATTTTTATTTTTTCTGAAATATCATCTTTCTCATAAAAATGATTGCCAAACTCAGTCCATCCTTTTTGATTCATTAAATATAATGTAATACATATGCTTTTATCAGGGATGGAAATTACAGGATCATCTGGGGAAATTCCCAGTGAACGATTATAGGTTTCAATTGTTTCGAGAGGTTTAAGCGTATTGCTGTAATCCCAACTGAACCAGCTCCATAATTCTATTTCTGCTTTTGTTGCCATGAAAGGAATTTCCGTTGTTTTTATACCATACCTCATGCGAATGTTATTTCTGCAATACCATACATTCAATAAGACAAACAAAGCAGCTATTATTTGAATCTTTTTTGAATAGAATATTTCGGATTGGTGTTTCTTTAGGTAATCCAGAAAAGTGATGATGACAAACAAGGCCGGCAATAAAAATAAAAAGAGATAATAATCATGCACATTCCATACCTTAAACCACATTACTGCATACACTAAAGATCCGAACGCAAGCATCATTGAAAAAATAAAATATATTTTATCGGTTTTTTTGTACAACAAGATAATTCCAATGAATAAAAAAATCAATAGAAAAGTTGTTAACGGGATAAAAAATTGATAAAATTGTATTTCGAAAAACTTTTTTAATACCTCTCTGATACCTGCCCTATCTAAATCCCATATAGGAAAAATATCATTAATGGTATACCATCCTCCATGAATGGTATCGAAATACCTCGCATAAGCATACCATCCTGCTACAATGAGCAATACGGATAAAAAAAGGAAAATATCACGCAACGGATTTTTTAAACCCTTCTCTCTCAATTCAATAATTTTAAACTTTTGAAAAATAAAAATCCCCAGTATAGAAAGAAAAAAAATACTGACCGTTATTTTCAGCAAAATAGCTAAAAGGGAAAAAAATAAAAATAAATAAAGGTCTTTTCGTTTTCCTAATTCATAATAATTGAAGAAAAAATAAATACTGATAAGACAGATGGAGAAAGCCGGAATGTCAACCAAATACCCAAATCCATAAAAAACAAAAACTGGAGAGGTGAAGCATAGTATACATATAAGCAGAGACCATACAGGCGACAAGACCCTTGAAAGAAATCTAAATAAAAAAAATAAACCGAAAAAATAAATTATAATATTTACAATTCTTGGGATGGCTTCACTCACGCCAAATATTTTCCACAACACTGCATTTATGTAATAAAGAATAGGAAATTCTGCCAAGGACTGGCCTGATGTTCCGCCATCACTGAACAAGTGGTGAACTTCCGGACGAAAAAAATTCATCCCGTGCAGATAATAATTCAATTCTATAGAGGTGCATATTGTCTGTCTCCACTGATGAATGCTTTCAGGCCTGAGGCCAATAATATTATGAAATTGGTAAAAAAAACAAATCAGAATAAACAATACAATAAAAATGATGTCGTATTTACTTATATTCTTAAAGAATCTTTGTTTCATTGAATAAACGTATTAATCCGAGTTTGTACTTTTTATAATTATCTATCCAATCCCGTTTCCAAAACTTCCTGAGTTTCCTGGTACTCGGTATCGGTATTTATATCCCAGAGATTTTGCTTTTTACCCGTAATGATTTCGCGTGCAGCAAGAAGTCCCATTAAAATGGAGTGATCCTGATTGTTATACTTGAATGCACCGTATCTTCCAATGGCTAATATATTCGGAATGCTGTTCACATATTCCTGTATTATTTCAAGATGTTTTTCATAACCGATTTCATATACCGGATAACATCTCGAAAGACGCATGACAAATGAATTAAGAATAACTGCATCCTGCGGAACAAGTTTTATTTTCTTCACTTCTGTTTTTGCAAGTTCCGAAAGATGCTTATCGTCAATTGTCCAGACTTCATCCTTTTCAAAGCACCAATATTCCAAACAAAGAATGGTTGTTTTTTTATCACCATAAAGCGAAATGCCCCAATTGCGGAAATTAGTGATACGCCCGTGCTGCACTTTTGGATCATGAACATATATCCAGTTATCAGGAAAAAGAGTTGTACTGTCAATTTCAAGATAAACAAGGATGGTATTACGATAATATAACTTATCACAAGCTGCAATCACTTCTTTCGGCACATTATCAAGTCCTTTCACCATCAATGTCAGCGGCATGGTTGAAACAACAAATTCTGAAAAGACCTTTTCTCCGTTTGATAATTCAATTCCGTTTACATTACCGTTTTCATTTTTAAGAATTTTTTTCACGGCAGCATTCTGGTGAACTTTTCCTCCTTTTGATTTCACAAAATTTTTCATCTTCTCATAGATCATGCCCGTTCCTCCTTTAGGATAAGCGAACTGGTCAACCAGAGTTTTATGTTTCTTCCCCTTATCTCCGAAAAAGGCATTTTTTACGGCTTCCCATAACGAAAGTTTTTTAATCCGTTGTGCCGCCCAGTCAGCATCGATCTTTGAACAAGGAATTCCCCAGAGTTTTTCCGTATAGTTCTTAAAAAATATTCCAAAAAGTTTTTTTCCAAAACGATTAACTATCCACTCCTCAAAGGTTTTTGGGTCTTTTATTGGAGTAAGTCGCTGAAAAAAATAACTCACAAGCACCTGCAGCACGGTGAATGGTCCGAGATTAGCAAATGCATTTAAAGGTTTAAGCGGATAAAAGAAATATTTGTTGTTGTAATAAATTCGGGTGAGTCGGTCGATCATCGTGTAATCATTGCCAACCACTTCTTTAAAAAAGTCATTAACAATTTTATCTTGTGAAAAAAAACGGTGAGGTCCGCAATCGACACGCTGTCCCCATAGATCAAAACTTCTCGCAAGACCGCCAACATGCGGACTGGCTTCAAAAACTTCAACCTGACATCCTGCTTCAGCAAGTTTATAGGCACAACTGAGCCCTGCAGGTCCTGCTCCTATAATTATTACCTTTTTGTTCATAAACTAAAAATTATATTTCAATATGCACCATAGTCCTCTTACCCCATCCTGCCAGTTTATTTTTTTCCCTTCAGCGTAAGTTCTTCCGTAATAGGAAATTCCCACTTCGTAAATCCGTGTGTTCGGAATACGTGCAATTTTTGCCGTTACTTCCGGCTCAAAACCAAAACGTTTTTCTTTCAAAGAAATATTTTTGATAATGTCCGCGCGGAAAAGTTTGTAGCAGGTTTCCATATCCGTGAGGTTCAGGTTGGTGAACATATTGGACAGTGCCGTAAGAAATTTATTTCCCAATGAGTGCCAGTAAAATAAAATGCGGTGCGGATTTCCTCCCATGAAACGGGAACCATACACCACATCGGCAAAGCCATCAAGGATTGGTTTAAGAAGAATGTTATACTCTTCCGGATTGTATTCCAGATCAGCATCCTGTATGACAATAAAATCTCCGGAAGCAATTTCAATTCCTTTGTGAATGGCTGCGCCCTTTCCTTTATTAACCGGTTGAGAGAAAAAGATAAACTTCTGTTCGGGATGAGAATCAATATATTTTTCAATGGCTTCTTTTGTAGCATCCTTTGAGCAATCATTCACAATGACAATTTCTTTCTGCATCTCTCCCATCAGTTTTACAGCAAGCACTTTGTCAAGAATGAGATGTATTGTTTTCTCTTCGTTGTATGCGGGGATTATTATTGATAGTGTTTTCATAGTTATTCGTCATTGCGAGAACCGATGCTCGGATCGGGACGAAGCAATCTCATAAAAAGATTACTTCTGTCGAAGACTCCCTCGCAATCACGTCTCCGACAATAACTTCACCATTCTAAAACTTCATCATATAAATCCTTCCATTCAGGATTAATCGAATTTATCAATGCTTCCTTTTTCTTTCGTGACCCTGCTTTTATTTGTTTTTCCCTTGCTATTGCCTCTTCAATATGATGAAATCCTTCGTAGTATACAAGTTTATGCAAATTATATCTTGCAGAGAATGAATCCGGGAAAAAATTATTCTTATGCTTATATGTGCGAATTCTTAAATCCGATGTTACTCCCGTATAAAGCGTAGTATTATTTTTATTTGTCATTATATATGCGAATCCTACCCGTTTCATTTATAAGATTGCTTTGGTCGCTGACTCCCTCGCAATGACGATTCCGGTTATATTATCTCTTCGTCATTGCGAGCAAAGCGAAGCAATCTCTCAATTATGACTCCGAATTATAGGATTGCTTCGGTCATTAACTCCCTCGCAATGACGAATTATTATTTACTACTGCTCATCATTCTAATGACAGTTTAATCAAGAATCATCTCCGGCACATCTCCTTCCACAATTAATTTTCCGGCAGTAGATTTTCGGATATGCTCAACAGAAATTCCGGGAGCTCGTTCCAATAATTTGAATCCTCCCTCCGGAAGAACATCGTACACTCCAAGTTCGGTTACTATTTTTTTGATGCAGCGCACTCCGGTAATCGGAAGTGTGCACTTAGGAAGCAGTTTGGATTCTCCCGCCTTATTCACTTGCTGCATCGCCACAATAATATTTTTTGCAGAAGCAACCAGATCCATCGCACCTCCCATTCCTTTTACCATCTTGCCGGGAATTTTCCAGTTGGCAATATCACCGTTCTCGCTTACTTCCATCGCTCCGAGAATTGTAAGATCTACTTTTTGTGCGCGGATCATCCCAAAACTCATGGCGGAATCAAAAATAGATGCACCATTTAAAAGTGTTACAGTTTGCTTTCCCGCATTGATAAGATCAGAATCTTCCTCTCCTTCATAGGGAAAAGGACCCATTCCCAGAATTCCGTTTTCCGATTGAAGCACAATATCCATTCCTTTCGGAACATAATTGGCGCACAGAGTGGGAATCCCGATTCCAAGATTTACGTAGTAGCCATCCTTAATTTCTTTCGCAATGCGTTTTGCAATTCCTTCTTTATCTAACATAATTTTTATGTTTCGTCATTGCGAGCGTAGCGAAGCAATCTCATTTTTAAAGGCAGATTGCTTCGGTCGTTTCTCCCTTGCAATGACGGATGATTATTGTTTTATCTCTATTCTGAGTGCTCACTTCTTTTTAAACGCAACTTCCATCACTATTTTTCTCTCACCGTACGCTGCTCAATTCTCTTAATATATTTTTCTCCCTGAAAGATGCGATGAACATAAATCCCGGGAACATGGATATGATCCGGGTCCAATTCTCCCGGTTGAACCAGATGCTCCACTTCCGCCACTGTAATTTTTCCGGACATGGCAACCAGCGGACTAAAATTCCTTGTTGTTAATCGAAAAACAAGATTGCCCTGCGTATCTCCCTTCCATGCTTTCACAATAGCGAAATCAGGTTCAAAGGCGTATTCCATCAAATAGTCTTTCTCCACTCCGTTAAATTTAAATCTTCTCACTTCTTTTCCTTCAGCCACTTCCGTTCCTACGCCTGCAGGAGTATAAATGACAGGCATTCCATATCCTGTAGCCATTAAACGAGTGGCGAGCGTTCCCTGCGGAATCAGATCCACTTCTAATTCTCCGCTAAGCATTTGCCGCTCGAACTCTGCATTTTCTCCCACATAAGAAGAAATCATTTTTTTGATCTGCTTTCCCTGCAAAAGCAATCCCAATCCGAAATCGTCAACACCCGCATTATTTGAAATGCAAGTAAGTTCTCGCACATTTTTTTTTACAAGCGCGTTAATACAGTTCTCAGGAATTCCGCATAAGCCAAACCCTCCGAGTGCGATGGTCATTCCATCTTTTACATCCCGAACAGCTTCTTCAGCGTTTTTAACTGTTTTATTCATATAAAATCAAATTTGAAGATGTGGTAATTTGAAAATTTTCAAATGAAATTACATATTTTATTTCCCCTTTTCAAATCTTCAAATTCTCAAATTAAATAATTCTTCTTTAGAACTTTTCGTCATCATATCCTTTGTCACTTTCTCCGCCTTTCCCTGATTCCATTTCTTTGTTGTATTTATCGCAGTCCATCTCCACAGAAATTTTCTTTGTTGGTTTTTCAAAATCTCCCTGATAAAAATTTAATTTTTTATCTGCATACACTTTCTGCATATAGTAAGCGAATATCGGAAGTGCCATTACCGCACCCTGTCCTTCTTTCAATCCTGAAAAGTGAATGCTGCGGTCTTCTCCTCCTACCCAAATTCCGGATACCAGATCGGGTGTGATGCCCATGTACCAGCCGTCAGAGTGATTTTGTGTCGTACCGGTTTTTCCCGCCATGGGCTGCATTAATTTATACCTAGAATGAAGACGCTGTCCTGTTCCGTTCTGCACCACTCCTTGCATCAGCGAGAGTGACACATATGCTTTTTCTTCGTCCATCACTTCTTCTGACTTTGGAGAGAACTCCGCAAGTACACGTCCATTTTTATCTTCGATGCGTGTAACGAATATAGGTTCAATGCGTGTCCCTTTATTAGCGAAGGTACTCATAGCCCCTGTCATTTCAAATACGGAAATATCTGCAGAGCCGAGACAAAGCGATGGTACGGGCTCAAGCGGTGCGGTAATTCCCAAACGTCTTGCCAGTTGTACAACAGGTTCAGGTCCAAACTGCTTCATGATATATGCTGTCACCCAGTTGATGGAAAGCGCGAGTGCAAATTTCATCGTTACCATTTTTCCGTTGTACTCTTCTTCCGAAGAATTCTGCGGAGTCCAAGGGGGTTGATTGGGAAGTTCAAAAGTAACGGGAACATTCGGAATTTTCTGGCAGGGCGACCATCCTTCCATAATTGCAAGTGCATACACAAACGGCTTAAAGGTTGAACCTACCTGCCGCGTTGCTCTTCTATTTACATGATCATACTTGAAATGCTTGTAATTGATGCCTCCTACCCAGGATTTTATAAAACCGGTGTGCGGATCCATGCTCATAAATCCTGTCTGCAGGTATTGCTTGTAATAACGGATAGAATCCATCGGGGACATAATGGTATCAAATTCTCCGTTCCAGGAAAATACGGTCATCGGTACAGGCGTGCTGAAATTCTTTTTGATATCCGCTTCGCTCATTCCCTGCATTTTCAACATACGGTATCTGTCAGAGCGGTGTATGGAAGAGGTCATGATGGAATTAATTTCTTCCTTGGTTACATTCCAGTCGAACGGAGCATTTTTCTTCTGCTTGCATTCTTTTGAAAAATCTTTCTGAATTTCTTTCATGTGCCGCTCCATTGCCTGCTCGGCATAGCGCTGCAAGCGGGAATCAATGGTGGTATAAATTTTTAATCCATCACGGTATATATTATATTTTGTTCCATCGGGTTTAGGATTTTCATCGCACCACTTTTTCATAAAATCATCGCGCAGGTATTCGCGCAGGTAGGGAGCCAGCCCGAGATTGTGGTCTTCCTGCTGAAAATTTATTCCGAGCGGAAGTGTCTTCAGCGAATCATAATTTTTTTGCGATAAAAATCCATACTTCATCATCTGGTTCATCACCACATTTCTGCGATGCAGCGTTGTATCAATTCTTCTCTGAAGATGCGGATTAAACAGCGAAGGATTTTTGCACATACCCACCAGCATGGCGGCTTGTTCTGTCTTGAGAGAATCGGGAGTGGTGTTGAAATAAATTTTGGAAGCAGATTTTATTCCCACGGCAAGATTGACAAAATCAAACTTGTTTAAATACATGGTAAGAATCTCGTCTTTGGTATATTGTTGCTCCAGCCGCGCGGCAATGATCCACTCTTTTATTTTGCGCATCGCTAAACGGATCTTGGATTGATTTTTTTCACGAGGGAAAAGCATTTTTGCCAATTGCTGGGAAAGTGTACTTCCACCGCCACCACTTTGGTCTCCGCCAATCACCGTCCTGAAAAGAACACGGAACAATCCTCTGAGATCAACCCCTGAGTGATCGTAAAAGCGTGCATCTTCTGTAGCAATCAATCCGTTTACAAGAAAAGGGCTAAGTTCCTTGTATTTTACGTTCACACGGTTCTCCGTATAATATTTTCCAAGAATTTTTCCATCAGAGGAAATAATTTCTGTAGCAAGGTTAAGTTTAGGATTTTGCAATTCGGCCACATTGGGAAGTTCTCCGAACCATCCCATCGAAACCATGTACACGACAAGAAAAATCAGCAGGAACGGAGCAAACACCAACGTCCAAAAAATGAGTAAATATTTCTTTACTTTCTTTGCTGGAAGTTTCTGTTCCCGACTTTCTCGCGATAAAAATCCATTTTCTTTTTTATCTTCTTGGTTATGTGCGTTCATGGTTTTAATAAAGAAGTGATAAAGGTAGAAAATCTATCCGATAGGATGAGGAGCCCGTCAGGTTTTACGCATTAAATCAATAAGGCATTTTGAATCCCATTTTCTCTGTCGTAATCGTTTTGAGTTTGCTTTCATTGATGATGATTTTTTTCAAAAACAGATTTAAAGGACAGATAAAACTTATTACTATTTTATTCTTAGTTACAATTATATTTGCCGCTTGGGACTGTGGAACATTCTCTATGGTTGCAGACAGATTCGGATGTAAAATGATTTGGTTAATACCCTTTGTAACGGTTATGGCATTCTTAAAAGTATATAATAGAAAACAAAAAATAGACGACAAAATGCAAAATGACTACTTGTTGTAAAATGCTATTAACAACCCAGCAGGTGCGAATTTGTATTTGCGTGAGGGATGTGAAGGGCTTGGTGCGCAGCACGGGAGCGAAGCGTACCCCGTAACAGCCCGACCGAAACGAAGTGAAGAGTACGCCCAAAAACATCCCCCCGCCACTTCGTGTACGTCCCCCTTCAAAAGGGGAATTTTAATTCTTCAACACAATCAAAACTAAAAGAGTTCTTGAATTTAGTAGCTTCGTAAAAAATATTTTAACTTCTAAACAAACCCCCAAATGACAAATCAGATAATGGTAAAGATGGCGCTGGACGCCTGGAATTCACAAATAAAAAATGGAGATGATCTTTTAGAGAAACTCAGCGATGAACAATTAATGACTGAAGTGGCTCCCGGCAGGAACAGGGGAATTTATTTAGTAGGGCATCTCGTAGCCGTTCACGACCGTATGTTGCCATTGCTTGGCTTAGGCGAACAGTTATATCCTCAGCTAAATGAACCTTTTCTAAAAAATCCGGATAATGCCAAAGCAGCAATGCCATCGGTAAAAGAGTTGAGGCAGTTTTGGAAAAACATAAATTCAACCTTGGCGGATCATTTCAGCAAGATGCAATCGGATGCATGGTTTCAAAAACACACTTCGGTTTCTGCCGAAGATTTTGCAAAAGAACCGCACCGGAATAAACTGAATACAATACTAAGCCGCACAAGTCATTTATCCAATCATTTGGGACAATTGGTATTTCTGAAAAAATAGTGGCGTTAGGATTTTTTTTACTTCCTCAACACAATCTTCTGTCCTGCATTCGGCTCTTGTCCGTCTGCCATGTGGTTCAGTCTGTAGAGGTGGCGCATTTTAATTCCGTATAACTGCGAGATGTAATACATGGTCTCGCCCCAACGCACGGTGTGAAATTCTTCTTTCTGCGAATGCCTGCGCTTGGGTTGCAGATAAACAATATCACCCACCTGCAGGCAGGTTTGCCTTCCGGTTTCGTTGTAATTGTGCAACTGCCACAGGCGCATGTCGAGCTGCTGGGCAATTTTATAATAGGTATCTCCATCCTGCACCACCATATATTTAATTTCATTATTCAGAAATATTTTTTTCGCGGCATAAGTTAAAAGCGTTGGCTTAATGATCTGCGGTGCTGATTTTTTTGTTTCGTGTTTGTCTACTGCCATCACCTGCATGCGGTCGTACTGGTACAGTTTGTTGTCATCAATTAATTTAATAAGCCGTTCCGAATAGCTACGGTTCGTTGCATATCCGGCTTCCTGCAATCCTTCCGCCCATCCTTTGTAATCGGTTTTCCGGAGTTCAAATAAAAAAGCATAACGCCCTTTTGATTTCAGAAAATTGGAATGGTCGTCAAAAGATTCTTCTGCGGCTCTGTATTTCCGGAAACACTCGTCTCTTTTATCATCGTCCTGAATGTAGGTTTCGCCTTTCCAGTCTTCGTGACATTTTATTCCGAAATGATTGTTGGCATACATGGCAAGTCCGCTGTTGCCGTTATCGGATTCAAGCAATCCCTGTGCGAGCGTGATGCTGGCCGGAATTCCGTTCTCCAGCATTTCTTTGATGGCGATGTCCTTGTACTTTTCTACATATTCCTGGCGGGTCATTTTGTATTCGGAAGGCTGAGACAACAAGGCATAAGGCATAAGGTAAAAGGCATAAGGGAGAAAAAATGATTTCTTCATTTGAAAATATTTCCGAAGTATAAAAATAACTCTAAGCAGGGAAGAAAAACAACAAAGAAAAATTTCATTATAAACAAGAGGCTGTTAATCTCTCTCCCTGGATGGGAGAGCCGGAGAGGGGTTTAGTTTCCCTTGCAAACCGCCAGTATGAACCGCTATGACGGTGCTTCCCTTTGGGAAATAATTTTTCTTTATGAGATCATAAATTCCGAACATCATTTTGCCTGTGTAAACCTGATCGAGTGGAATGTTGTTTTGCTTTTCAAAACAATTTATAAATTCTAAAAGTTCAGGCGTATGCTTTGCATATTTTCCGAAATCATAATCTTCATTAATGTGAAAGTTTGAAAACGAATTACTCTTAAAGCGAGCAAGCCACTTCTTCACCTCTGATTCTATATAACCTGAAGCATGAAGAACCGAAAATCCGATTGCCTGCTGATTTTTTTTGAGCGAAAGAATGATTCCTGCAAGCGTTGCACCGGTTCCGCAGGCACTGCAGATAAAATCAAAGGGGAGCCCATCCCTTCCTTCCCGAAGGACAGCCGAAGGTTGCGAGCGCAGCTCAGGTTGCATGCTCAATCTTCTCCCCTTTGGGGAGATAAGAGAGGGGCTTGAATTTATTTCATTCACAATTTCTGTGCATCCTTTCACGCCAAACTCGTTCGAGCCGCCTTCGGGAATAATAAAGACTTTGCCAAACTGCTGAGTTAATGTGCTGAGGAATTCAGGAGTATGTTTCTTTCTGTATTCTGCACGCGAAACAAAATGCAATTTCATTCCGCATTCTTTTGCAAATTGCAAAGTGTGGTTTACCGGCTGTTTCTCCCCTCTCCTTTGGGAGAGGGGCTGGGGGCGAGGTCGGAGAGGGATCAGTGCTGAGGTTAACTCATTCCCTCTAATTATTCCTATCGTTTTAAACTTGAATTTTTTTCCTGCCGCAGCCGTTGCTGCAATGTGATTGGAATAGGCACCGCCAAACGTGAGAACGGTTTTTATCTTTTGCTTTTTTATTTCTTCAAGATTATATTTCAGTTTGTACCATTTATTTCCGCTGATGTGTGGGTGAGTCAAATCCAATCTGAGAACAAATAAATTTACTCCTGAGGATGAAATTGCAGGATCTGAAATTTTCTGTAGCGGAATTTTCATTCTTAAAATTAGCTAAATTTGTTTCCCATGACAGAATCTTTCAGCAATCCTAATCTTGATCCCGAAGATTTTTACAAAGACGAGAACGGATATATTGTCTTCACCGAAAAATATCACCTCAAGCGCGGGCATTGCTGCCTGAGCGGATGCAGGCATTGTCCGTATGGGTTCAACAAAAAGACGGGGAGAGTGGAGAAGAAAGAAAATAAAAAATAGATTTTTGTGATAAATAAAAGAGCGCAATTTTTTATCTTGACAGGAACAATCCTGCTAAGTTTTTTAATGCACTTTCATGTCTTTACGGTTGATCTGGTTGGCTATCATGTATGGAGGCAAACTCAAACACAGAATAACATTGAAAGTTTTTACAAAGAAGATTTCAATATTCTTCATCCAAAAACGAATGACAGAGGCAATGGGAGTGGGATTCAACGATTAGAATTTCCGGTCATGCAATGGTTGTTTGCCTGTTTCTACAAATTATTTGGCGATCATTTGATCATCAGCCGTATCCTTTCTTTCATCATTGGAATTTTTTCCATGATTGGGATATATTTTCTTCTAAAAAATATTTTTCACAACAGTGTTATTGGACTTATTGGCGCATGGACATTTACTTTTTCTCCCGTTTTTTATTATTACACGATGAATCCCTTGCCGGATAACTTTGCGCTATGTTGTTCCATCTGGGGATTGGCATTTTTCTTTCAATGGATCTCACAAAAAATATTTTTACAATTATTTATTTCGGGCTGTTTGTTGTCGTTGGGTATTTTAGCAAAATTGCCGTTCATTTTATTCCTCTCTGTCCCTGTTATATATTTTTTCCTTGAAACAAAAAGCAATCGCAAATATTATTTACGCTTTCTGTTCCTATTCTTACTGCTGATTCCTCCCTTTATTTGGTATGCGAAAGCCATCGCTCCTCACTGGAGTCCGGTAGTGTACGGAATATTTGATGAGCATAATTTATCCATGATAAGAATTTTAGATATACTTCAATTTAATTTAATTTCAACTCTGCCCGAGTTGCTGATTAACTATGGTTCGGTATTTTTCTTTTTATACGGATTTTACTACATCTATAAAAAAGAAGTTTATAAAAATATCCGGTTCAAAATATTTTTAGCATTTGCTGTCGTCCTGCTTCTGTATTTTCTATATGAAATGCACATCATCGCCAAGATCCACGATTATTATTTATTTCCTTTTCTTCCTCTGATCTTTATAACTGTTTCTTATGGATGTTTTCATTTGCTGAACAGTCAAAAAAAATTGCTGGTTCGTTTTGGTTTTTTCCTTTTGCTCATTTTACCTGTGACTGCCTATGTACGCGCAGATACCAGATGGGATATTCAGGATCCGGGTTTTAATTCAGATTTGCTTGTTTATAAAAATGAACTGCGAAATGCTGTTCCTGATACGGCCTTATGCATTGTAGGAAATGATGAATCAAAAAATATCTTTCTTTACTACGTCAATAAAAGGGGATGGGCGTTTGAAAATAACGACCTTGATTCCATAAAAATAAAAACGATGATTGATAAAGGAGCTGAATATCTATACTGCGATTCAAGAGAAGTGGATGAGAAAAAAGAAATAAAATCTTTTCTGGATAGTTTGATAATACAAAAAGGCACCGTGAAAATTTATACTCTTAAAAAGAAATAATCCTATTAACTTTGAAAATCTATTTCAAACGATGACCACTAAAGAATTTCAAAAACTGATCCTGCAGGGAATCCCGGATAAACTTCCGGCACCAAAGCCATTTGACGCTTCGCTGAATCATGCGCCAAAGCGAAAGGATATTTTATCTGCCGAAGAAAAAAAACTAGCGATAAAAAATGCGCTCAGATATTTTCCGAAAAAATTCCATTCGATTCTCGCAAAGGAATTTGCTGATGAATTAAAAACGTACGGAAGAATTTACATGTACCGTTTTCGTCCGGATTATAAAATTTATGCACGTCCGATCAACGAGTATCCGTTCAGATCAAAACAAGCGGGAGCCATCATGCACATGCTGTCCAATAACCTGGATTATGCAGTGGCGCAGCATCCACATGAACTCATTACGTATGGAGGAAATGGTGCAGTATTTCAGAACTGGGCGCAGTATCTGCTCACGATGAAATACCTTGCCACGATGAGCGATGAGCAAACGCTCGCTATGTATTCCGGCCATCCGATGGGATTGTTTCCATCGCACAAAGATGCGCCTCGCGTTGTTGTTACCAACGGAATGATGATTCCGAATTATTCAAAGCCGGATGACTGGGAAAAATTTAACGCACTGGGAGTTACTCAATATGGACAAATGACTGCCGGTTCTTTCATGTACATCGGTCCGCAGGGAATTGTGCATGGTACAACCATCACAGTATTGAATGCACTCCGAATGCACAGAAAAAAATCTCCCCTCTCCTTGGGGAGAGGGGTCGGGGGTGAGGTTTTTATTTCCTCCGGTCTTGGCGGAATGAGTGGAGCGCAGCCAAAAGCTGCTGTTATAGCAGGAGCAATTGCTGTTATTGCCGAAGTAAATCCAAAAGCAACTCACACACGCCACTCGCAGGGATGGGTAGATGAAGTTTTTTCTGATCTTGATAAACTCATAGAGAGAATTGAGATTGCACGAAATAAAAAAGAAGCAGTATCAATTGCCTACCAGGGAAATATTGTTGATCTCTGGGAAAAATTTGCGGAGAAAAATATAAAAGTGGAATTAGGTTCCGACCAAACTTCACTTCATAATCCTTATTCCGGAGGATATTATCCCGCAGGAATTTCTTTTGAGAGTGCGAAAAAGATGATGACGGAAGATCCCGTTCAATTTAAAATCGAAGTACAGAAAAGTTTAGTGCGTCAGGTAAATGCGATCAATAAACTTACTGAAAGAGGAATGTATTTCTTCGATTATGGAAATGCTTTTCTTCTTGAGGCTGGGAGAGCTGGGGCTGATATTTTCGCTGGTCGGGATTTTAAATCCCGACTAACACAGTTTCGCTATCCGAGCTATGTCCAGGACATCATGGGACCCATGTGTTTTGATTTTGGTTTCGGTCCGTTCCGATGGGTATGCGCTTCTGCAAATCCCAAAGACTTGGAAACCACAGATAAAATTGCTGCAAAAGTTTTAGAGAAGATTTACAAAAAAGCTCCGAAAGAAATAAAACAACAGCTTGCCGATAATATTCACTGGATAAAAGAAGCGCAGAAAAATAAATTGGTGGTTGGTTCCCAGGCGAGGATTTTATATGCTGATGCGGAAGGAAGAACAAAAATTGCAGAAGCGTTCAACAAAGCCATCAAGGAGAAAAAAATTTCTGCTCCTGTTGTATTAGGAAGAGATCATCACGATGTTTCAGGAACAGATTCTCCTTTCCGAGAAACCTCGAATATTTATGACGGCTCACAATTCACGGCTGACATGGCAGTGCAGAATTTTGTCGGTGATGGATTTCGCGGAGCAACCTGGATCTCGCTTCACAACGGTGGAGGTGTCGGCTGGGGCGAAGTGATCAACGGAGGATTCGGAATGGTGCTGGACGGTTCAAAAGATTGTGATAGAAGATTAAAGTCCATGCTTTTCTGGGATGTGAATAACGGCATCGCACGCAGAAGCTGGGCGCGAAACAAAGAAGCAATTTTCGCCATTGAACGCGAAATGAAGCGAAGCAAAAATCTGAAAGTAACTTTGCCGAATTTGGTGGATGAATCTTTGCTTGAGGGATTATTTTAGAAACAAACATGAACGTCATTGTGATCGGAGGAGGCGCGGCAGGATTTTTTTCCGCCTTGTCCTGCAAACAGTATCATCCGGAATATTCTGTAACCATTCTTGAAAGATCCGACAAACTTCTTGCGAAAGTAAAAGTGTCTGGAGGAGGCAGATGCAACGTAACTCATGCCTGTTTTGAAAATACGCAGCTTGCAAAATTTTATCCTCGTGGCGGCAAGCAATTAAAAAAAGCATTCTTCCAGTTCAATACAAAGGATACGGTTGAGTGGTTTGAAAGCCGAGGCGTGAAATTAAAATCCGAAGCAGACAACCGCATGTTCCCTGTTTCGGATAATTCTCAAACCATTATTGATTGCCTAATGAAAGAAGCGGATAAACTTGGAGTTGTAATTCAAAAAGGAGTATCAATTTCCAGCATTTCAAAAATGAAAAACGGAGACGCAAAATATTGCGTCTCTACTGCTGACGGAAAAGAAATTATTGCCGATGAAATAATCATCGCATCAGGAGGCAGTCAGAAAATGGAAGGGTTCAACTGGCTAAAGCAGCTTGGGCATACCATTGTTTCTCCTGTTCCATCGCTATTCACATTCAATATGTCGGGCGAACCGATAAGAAAATTGATGGGCGTTGTGGCAAATCCGGTTTCGATAAAAATAAAAGGAACAAAACTTTCAAGTGAAGGCGCATTGCTCATCACGCATTGGGGAATGAGCGGTCCGGCAGTGTTAAAACTTTCATCCTGGGGAGCGCGGAAATTGAACGCGATGAATTACAAATTTGAAGTGGGGATCAACTGGCTGGGAGATAAAAACGAACAACAGGTTCGCGATTGGCTGGATACAGAATTGAAAATTATCGGCAAGCGGCAGGTCGGAAACAAAAATCCATTCCAGCTTACGAACCGCTTATGGCTCTACTTTCTTGAAAAAAATGGAATTGACGCTGAAACCACCTGGAACCAGTTGAAGAAAAAAAGCCTGAACAAATTATTGAATACGCTGGTGAATGATTCTTACAAAGCCGAAGGAAAAACAACTTTCAAGGAAGAGTTTGTTACCTGCGGTGGAGTTTCCTTAGATGAAGTTTCTTTTGAAACCATGGAAAGCAAAGTATGCCCCGGAATTTATTTTGCCGGTGAAGTGCTGGATATAGATGCAGTAACCGGAGGATTTAATTTCCAGGCGGCTTGGACTACGGGATTTATTGCGGGGAAGCTGGGGAAGTGAAATTTAGCTAGTGAAAATATTTCACTTGTCAACGTAGTGCAACTGCGCGGGTAAAGAGAATAGATGATTACCAACTTTTATTATGCAAAAACAACTTATGTCTTTCCCTTACTCCATCATAAATAATAAATTCATCAAACTCTTTTTGATTAGGTTCACAACAACAAGGTTTCAGATATAAATCTATTAAACAGTTTCTTGTATACTTAATAATTTCTTCATTACTAACATTATTCATTGTATCGTTTTTTAAACATGAGAGGATAGGTTCTCCTGCAAGATAGAAATGCCAATTTTTTCCTATTTTTTCTCCTCCTATTAATGGACAAATTATATTAGTTGATTTATTGCTTGGCAAAATAACTGTCATTACTATACACTGATTCATCTTTTTATTGAAAAAAATGATTTCGTCAATATAGTACAGATTGTTTTTAAATCCTTGTGTATAGGGAAGTCCTAATAAAATCCATTTATTTAAAGAATCTGTCACTTGAGTCTTTACTGCCCTATATACTTCTGTGTTTTTAGTATGTCCATATAATGTATCAATACATCTTAACCATTCACTACGTTTTTTATTATATTCATCAGGAGTACGTACAAAACCACAATTACTTTTACAACTGTAATAAACGGAAACAATAAAAAAAAAAGAAAATAATTGATATAGTTTTTTCATAGCAGGTTAATTAACTCAGTTGAACAGAGCTTGTAGAGTCCAAACGCATTGTCCTATATCCTCACCCCAATCACCAAGATATCATCAATCTGTTCAAGGCTGCCTTTCCACTCTGCCATGGTATTGTCCAGAATTTCTTTTTGTTCGTCCATGGTTTTATTTTGAATGGAAAGAAGCAATTTCTTGAACTGCGCGTACTCAAATTTTTTTCCTTTCGGTCCGCCAAACTGGTCGGCATAACCATCGGTAAAAATATAAATGGAATCTCCTTTTTGAAGTTCGATAACATTATTTTTAAAATCAAATGTGCGATCGCTTATCGCAACAGGCATAGGATCCGGATCAATTTCTTCCAGAACAGGATTGTTGGATTTTCGGATAATGTACATGGAATTATTCGCGCCTGCATATTCAAGTTTGCAATTTAAGGTTTCCTGTTTACGGTTGTTATCCGACTGTAAACCCGAAAGAGGAAACTGTAAACTGATTATTCCAACATCCATTCCGTCCTTTTGTCCTCCCGATTCTCCCGTTTGCTTTAACGAGTGGATAATACCGCGTCTTACTTCATTCAGGATTTCATTGGGTTGAAGAATTTTCTTTTCATTCACGGCTTCGTTCAGCAGGGAGGTACTGATCATGCTCATAAATGCTCCGGGAACACCGTGACCTGTGCAGTCGGCTGCAGCAAGCAGAATGACCTCACCTCCTGCCCCCCGAGCTGCGCTGCCAACCTTCACATCTCGCTCGGTTGTCACGGGAGAGGGGAGTTTAACTTCGTTGTACCAGAAAAAATCTCCACTCACAATATCTCTCGGTTGGAAAAGAATGAACGATTGGGGCAAGGCCTTTTTTATTTTTTCGGGATCGGGAAGAATAGCACGCTGGATTTTTTCCGCGTAATTAATACTGTCCGTGATGTCTTTATTTTTTTCTTCGATGATCTCGTTCTGATGCACCAGTTCTTCTTTTTGTTTTACTACTTCAGCAGTGCGTTCTTCCACTTTATCCTCAAGGATTTTTTTCTCCAGAAGAAGAGCACGTTCTCGGTATTTCACAAACGAATAAGTTCCGCCTACAAGCAAGATCAGATAAGTGACATAGGCATAAGTGGTTCTATACCATGGAGGATTGATGGTGAATTTAAAAACAGCCGGCTCGGTATTCCAAACTTCGTTTGCTCCAGCGCTGATTACTTTAAAAGTATAGGTGCCGGGAGAAAGTCCTGGATAATCCCGTTCTGTTTGCGAAGTAGGAGGCGACCACTCTTCTTCCACTCCTTCCAACATGTAGCGATATTTTATTTTTTGAGGATTGCAGAGCGAGATAGCAGCATAATCAAACGTGATACGATTGTCAAGATAAGAAAGCTGCAAGGAATAGGGAAGATTGAACCAGGGCTGAATAGAATCCACTCCCTTTGTTTTCCAGTCCACGTCCTTAAAAAAAAGTTTTATGTTGGTGATGTGAACCTCGGGAGAATTCAGATTGTTTATTTCCATTGCAGGATTAAAGCGTGTGAGTCCTTTCACCGTTCCTATCCAAATATTTCCATTAATATCTCTATACATCGCATTATCGTTACATTCCACTCCGATGAATCCGTCTGTGGCATTGTAATTCCTGATCTTGAGGATTTTTCCTTTATCATCAAAAGTTATTTTATCAATTCCTTTGTCGGTGCCCACTACCATTTGTTTTCCCGTATTGCCTGTTGTTTTTTCATCCAGAAAAATAATAGCGCGCACAGAATTCGAACTCAGCAAACTATCGTTCGCAATCAAACTGATCTTCTTTTTATTATCCGTGAAAACATCAAAGCGGTAAACTCCTCCATTCGTTGTTCCTATCCAGATATTTCCGAAAGGGTCTTCTGCGAGGCAAATGATCTCTTTACGATCCAGTCCTTCCACTTCGTCAAAAGTGGTGATGGAACCATCTCCTGCGTATCTCGCTAATCCACCTCTTGTTCCGAACCACAGACTTCCGCGCTTATCCTGTATAATAGCATTTACGTCTTTATCGCTGATCTTCATATCTTCCATCGTAAGCGTTACGAATTTTTTTCCGTCATAGCGGCTGATCCCTTGTTTGCTCCCGACCCATACTATTCCGTTTTTATCTACATAAATACTGTATACATTATTATCAAGCAAGCCCTCAGTTTCGGAATAGGAGAAAAACTTTCTTCCATCGTATTTTGCAAGTCCGGCTCCTGAAACTGCTGCCCAAATGTTTGGATTACGCGAACCTCTCCCGGTTGAAACAGAAAGAATATTATTGCCGGGAAGCCCGTCTTTGGTGGTATAATTTTTACAAACGGGGATGCCTGTTTTCGTATCCATTTGCACCAATCCTCCTCCGCTTGTGCCGAACCACAATCTTCCGAGGGAGTCCATGTCTATTCTCTGCACATTATTACTTGGCAATCCGTCTTTTTCCGAGTAGTGAGAAAAAATATCTCCCATGAATTTGCAGAGTCCGCCTCCGTTTGTTCCGATCCAGATATTTTTGTCCTTGTCTTCAAACACGCAGAGCATTTGGGTGCATGGTAATCCCTCTTTGTCGGTATACTTCTCGAATTTGTTTTGCGTCAATCCCGGCAACGAACGAATGATCCCATCTTCCACCGAAGCAAACCACAATTCGTTTCTGCTGGTACTGAAAATTTTCCAGATGGCTTTTGCATTGAATCCATTGGAAGAGTTGAAGACGGAAACTTTTCGTGAAAGAATATCCAGCTTAAAGTTTGGACTTGCATCTTTGTTTTTTGGAGCAATGGAAAACACACCCTGATCATATGTGCCAAACCATAATGTTCCATCGCTTTTTTCTGCAAGGGAAATTATCTGGTCGCTGGGAATTTCTCGGCCGTTTCTTAACAGATCAATTTGTAAGGAATCTGTTTTATTCTCTGAAGATAGGGGAGTGATAACATTTACTCCGCCAAACGTGGCGAGCCAAATGCGGTTCTCTTTATCTATATGAATATCGAAAATAGAATTGCTGCTGAGGCCTTTGTGCTCGTCCACTACTTGAATCTTGAATGAATCAAGCCCTCTCCCTGCATCCCCTCCAGAGTAGGACAAAGGAGTTATTTTGTTTAGTCCTCCGTCATCTGTTCCTGCCCAAATGTTTCCATTTTTATCTTCTGTCATGCAAAGCACGGCAGTTCCAGCAAGACCATTATTTTTTGCGATCGTTGTAAATTTCAACCCGTCATAAATTATGATGCCTTCGCCTTTGGTTCCAGCCCAAATCCTCCCTTTACTATCTTGTAACAGGGAGCGAATATTATCTCCCTTAAAACCTTCTTTTTTACTAAATGTTTTGAAATGGATTCCGTCAAAACGGCAAAGCCCTCCGCCATCTGTTCCGAGCCAGAGATACCCGCGGTTATCCTGAATAATACAATAGATAGTTGTCTGCGGAAGGCCCTGTTCTATGGAATAAGTTTGGAAATTATTGCGTTGTGAAAAAGAAGATACAGGCAATAGATCGTAAACAAAGGGCAATAAATAAAAAAGTAAAAATCTTTTCATTGTCATAAACACGTTAGTTGAAACTATGCAGTTTCATTGCAAGACTTTCAGTTGATACACATTTTTGATTTATAATACTATACATTGCTTTTTTAGTTATGTAGAGAGAATTTTATTCCCGATTTATCAAACCTCTGCACTTTCAGTGCAGAGTGGTTTAGTGCGGTGTTCTATCTTTGTGTTCACAAAAAATAAGTAATAAAAATAATTCATGAATTTACCTAATTATCCAATGTATTCCAATGTTTATACCTGCTGCAACATTTGTAGCTTTTTGATAATTTTTGCCCGGAATAGGTATCCTATATTGAGGAGTATTTATATCCGTTAATCCATAATAGAACCTTAGTCCTACACTCCAACATAACAAATGATGCGATCGGCTTTCCGCATAATCATGCGATAATCCGGAATAAGTGCCTAATTCCAACAAAATACCCGTTTCATGTTTTTCAAATCTATCTTTCGCCTGAATCATTCCTGCAGCAGGCGTTGTGATCTGGGCATCTTTTAAAAATCCAAACTGAGGACCAAACGTCAAATAAAATTGACTAAACTCGTCACCATCTGCGAATTGAAATAGTATCGGCAACTGTAGATAATGTAAATTTACTTCTTCAACTATCTGGTTACTCGAATTTTCCGCTTTTTGTCCTTGATGAGAGTTTACAAGCTCAACTTGTAGTCCAAGATAATGATTAAAATTATAGCCAGATGCAAACCCATATTGTGGGCTGCAAGTGATATGATATGCTTGTTCCGGTAAAAGACGATTAAGGATACCTATTGCATTATACCCGCCAATACCACCTATATGAAATCCTCTTTGTTGAGCACTGCTAAACCCAAAAACAATAAACGATAAAACTACTGAAAGAGTTATCTTTTTCATATTTTTTATACATAAGAAATGTGAAGCAAACCTACAAAAATAATCGGTGATGAAATCTTCTTTCTCTCTTTCGAAAAGTAACCATTTTCAACATTTCGAACGAAAAAAACTTTCTGATTTTTTTTAAAGTAAATCACAAACTCTTTATCAGTTCCTTCATTATCAAAGTCATCTTCGGCTCGGCTTTTTCAGCAGCACGCAGAATATCTGCGAGGGAAACTTTTATAATCCGTCCTTCTACGCCTACATCGGTGATTATGCTCATGGCAAAGCATGGAATGCCCATATGATGACCGGCAATTACTTCAGGCGCAGTGCTCATGCCAACGGTGTCCCCTCCAATGATCCGCATGTATTTGTATTCGGCAGGGGTTTCGAGAGTAGGTCCGGTTAAGGCAACATACACTCCCTGCTGTATTTTAATGTTGTGCTGTTTCGCAATTTGTTTTGCTTTTTCTATAATTGCCTTGTCGTATGCTTCGCTCATGTCGGGGAAGCGCTCTCCCAGTTCCTGTTCATTTTTTCCGATGAGGGGATTGGGCATTAAGTTGATGTGATCGGTGATGATCATTAAGTCTCCGACTTCAAAATCCGGATTTACGCCACCGCTCGCATTAGAGAGAAAAAGTTTTTTGATGCCGAGGTATTTCATCACACGCACCGGAAAAATAACTTGCTGCATTTCATACCCTTCGTAATAATGAAAGCGCCCCTGCATTGCCACTACTTTTTTTCCGCCAAGAATTCCAAAGATCAGTTTTCCGGAATGTCCTTCTACTGTGGAAAGAGGCATGTTCGGAATTTTTTCATATGGAATTGTATGAAGCACCTCTATTTCTTTCACCAAACCTCCAAGTCCTGTTCCAAGAATAATTCCGATTTCGGGTGAAATAGAAACTTGTTTCTTAATGAACTCCGCTGTGCTTTTGATTTGTTCTAAAGGCATAATCGGTTATAAGTTGATTAAATTCTGTTTTTTCTTTTTCATCAAAAGAAACTTCGATCGGAATGTAATATATAGGAAGGGTATGAAGCACTTCTACAAGCCCCGGTTTATCTAAACGCATGGCGTCTTTTTCCGTAGTGATGATTACTTTATTTGAAGAAGCAATATTGTTAAATGTTTCAACTGCTTTGTTTGCTTCAACAATTGTGTATTCGTGGTGATCGGGATAATGCATTGGAATGATATTGCTGACTTTGTCTTTGAGATAATCCTCTAATGGCTTTGGATTGGAGATTCCGGTGAGCAGCACAACAGTCGACCTCATCCCTAACCCCTCTCCCGAGGGAGAGGGGAATAAAGTAATCGGTTCTCCGTATTTTATATGCGAGAAAAAAACATGTTGATGTGGTTCCGGAGAAATATTTTTCAGGATGATCCTTTTTTCTACCGGAGATAAATTGACAGGGCATTTTGTAACAATGATGATGTCTGCTCTTCCTTTCCCCGCGCTCCATTCTCTCAATGAGCCAACCGGCAGAAGAAAATCATCGTAAAATATTTTACTGTAATCGGTAAGCAAAATGGAAAGTCCGGGTTTTACTCTGCGGTGCTGGAATGCATCGTCCAGCAAAATTATTTTAAGTTGAGGAAATTGCAAAAGAAGTTTTTTTATTCCCTGCTTTCGATTTTCATCCACTGAAACAATTATATCCGGGAATTTTTTCTTGAACTGAAGAGGTTCATCCCCGATCTGGAACGATGTGGAATCTTTTTCTGCTAAAAGAAATCCTGTTGTATGACGCTTGTATCCGCGGCTCAACGTAGCGAGAGGAAATTTTTCTTTTAACAAACGGATAAGATATTCTGTCATTGGAGATTTTCCTGTGCCTCCAACTGATAGATTTCCGATTACAATTATTCCTGTGTCAAATCCTTTAGCAGGTAAAATACCGATTTGATACAGCAGGTTTCGAAAAAAGATTCCTATGCCGTATAACAGCGCAGCTGGGAATAATAAAAACCTCAGAAAATTCATTTTCTAAAAATACGAATAGTATTAAATAGCCCCCGATCAAAAACCTCCGAAATCCCTGTAACTTTCTTACTTTTACAATCGTCTTACGCTTGAAAATTAATAACAACACACAAGCAATCAAACTTAACACAATGAAAACCAAGCTATTGATTTTAAATGCTACTATACTGTTAATGGCAGCAGTTCTGTCATTCATAGGATGTCGTAAACCGAAAGCACCAAATGACACCGATACCAGCGGTGTTTCAGATAATTCGCTTGCAGAGCAATCTTTTAATGATATGCACCAGATTTCTGATGAAGCATCTAAAGGAAATACAACCAATTATAAAATGGCTGAACCTGACGGTCTTCTCACGGCTTCTTGCGCTACAATTACTATTGTTAAACAGGCAGATTCATCAGGGGTAATTACCGTTGATTTTGGCAGCACAAGTTGTTTGTGTCGCGATGGGCGTTACCGCAAAGGGAAAATATTTATTTCCTATACAACCGGTAATCATAGTCTTGGTTATTGGGATGTGGGTTCAACTATTGACATTACAACTATGCCTGACAATACCTATTTTGTAGGTCCGGACCAAAATTCGATGAATCAAATTATCGGCACTCGTTCAGTCACGAACAATGGGCTCAACGCTGCCGGACACATGAACTGGAGCATCAATGTGGATGGAAGAATTATCAAAACAGACGGCAAAACAATAAAATGGACTGCAAATCGCACACGCGAAATGCTTACCGGGTTGCTATCTATGCCTAGAGTTTTTTCCATCAGCGGTTCCGCCAGCGGTACATCCGCAAATGGAACTCCATTTAATATGAATATCACAAGTCCTCTTGTAGATGGAATTTTAGGTACTTCGGGAATGCCCTCTTCGCGCTGTCATTGGTTTACTTCCGGAACATTTGATTTTACTCCCGGAACCAAACCAACACGCCACGTTGATTTTTCTTCTCCCAATAACGGAGCGTGTGATGATGAGGCCACAGTTACCATCAACAGCAATGTTTATACCGTGCACATGAAGTAATTTGTCTCACCTCGGAAGAAAAAATCCCTCGGTCCGACAGTTGACGGATTGGGGGATTTTTATTTTATACAGGGATAATAATTATATTTTTGTATGATTTTGACTTAAACACTTGTAATTTGCTGCATGCCCGACATCATTAATCTTCTTCCCGATTCAGTTGCAAATCAAATTGCGGCAGGAGAGGTTATTCAACGTCCGGCTTCGGCAGTGAAAGAACTTCTGGAAAATTCCATTGATGCACAGGGGACAGATATAAAACTTATTCTTAAAGATGCCGGCAGAACACTCATTCAGATAATTGACAACGGAATCGGGATGAGTGAAACGGATGCGCGCATGTGCTTTGAGCGCCACGCCACTTCCAAAATTAAAAAAGCGGATGACCTTTTCAAAATCACCACCATGGGATTTCGCGGAGAAGCCATGGCTTCCATCGCGGGAGTTGCACAGGTAGAAATGAAAACAAAACGCGCGGAAGATGAACTCGGTACACAGATAGAAATTGAAGGAAGCGAACTGAAAAACCATAGCTCCTGCCAGTGCCAGAAAGGAACCAGCATCAGCATAAAAAATCTTTTTTTTAATGTGCCGGCACGAAGAAATTTTCTCAAATCGGATGCTGTTGAACTCAGGCATATCATAGAAGAATTTCAGCGCGTGGCAATCGCTCATCCTGAAATTGATTTATCGCTTCACCATAATAATTCCGAACTTTTTCATCTGGGAAAAGGCACGCTTCGCCAGCGCTTGGTAGGGATATTTGGCGATAGTTACAATCAGCGTTTAGTTCCTGTTCACGAAGATACCACCATCGTAAATGTTACAGGATTCATAGGGAAACCTGAATTCGCACGGAAGACAAGAGGCGAACAGTTCTTTTTCGTCAACAACCGTTTCATCAAAAGTCCTTATCTGCATCACGCGCTTCAAAATGCATACGAACAGCTTTTGCCGAAAGATGCTTTCCCATCCTACTTCATCAACATGGAGATCGACCCGAAGACGATTGATGTGAATATTCATCCGACAAAAACAGAAATTAAATTTGAAGACGAACGCTCGGTCTATACCATCATGCGGTCTGCGGTGAAGCAGTCGCTCGGAAAATATAACATCGCACCTTCGCTCGACTTTGAGCAGGAGACAAGCATTGCTATTCCGCAAAATAAATCCCGCGAGGAAATACTGCTTAATCCACCGAAAATAAAAGTGGATAAGAATTATAATCCGTTTTTTGAAGAGGAGAAAAAAGAAGAAAGAAAATCCGAAAAGAGAAATACCTCCGCTTCTCCGGTTTCCCCCTTTCCCGATTCAGAAATAAGAAACGGAGAATCAGGAAAACGGAGAGTAGAGAAAACTTTGGAATTCTATCGCCAAACAACCAAGCAACCGGAAGTAGAAATAAAACAACCAGAAGAAAACCAGCAGAAATTCAAAATCGAAGGAGAGCAAACCACAAAGACATCGGCTTACCAGTTGCATAACAAATATATTCTTGCACATATTAAAACAGGAATGATCGTGATCGATCAGCAGGCGGCACACGAGCGAATACTTTTTGAAAATTATTTTGAGATGGTGGAAAAACACAAAGGTGTTTCGCAGCAGCAGTTGTTTCCGCAAACACTTGAATTTTCTGCAGGTGATTCTGTGATCCTCAAAGAACTTAACGAAGAATTGCATGCGCTTGGATTCGATATCAATGGATTTGGGAAAAACACATTTATTGTTCACGGAATTCCTGCCGATATTTCCGATCAGAATATTTTTGAACTTTTGGAAAAGCTGATTGAGGATTACAAATCTTCTCAAGGTTCAAAATCAGAATTAGGGAATGCAAAAAAGGAAATAGTGGCAAAAGCCATGGCGAAAAATCTTTCCATCAAATCGGGTGATCCGCTCAACCACGAAGAAATGAGCCACATGGTGGATGAATTGTTCGCCTGCAAAATGCCCTATGCTTCTCCCTCAGGAAAACCCACATTGATCACCATCTCATTGGATGAGTTGGATAAAAAATTAAAAAAATAAATGCAAGAATACAGACCATCCGGCTTTAATGTATTGCCTCCGGTAATAAAAAATCTGCTCATCATTAATGGGATTTTTTATCTCGCAACCGTTGTGTTTGAAATGAAGATGAATATTGATCTCACCGATTATTTAGGATTACATTATTTTTTCTCAGAAGATTTCAGGCCATACCAACTCATTACTTATATGTTCATGCACGGAAGTTTCGCACATATTTTTTTCAATATGTTCGCGCTGTGGATGTTTGGCAATGTGCTGGAAAATGTTTGGGGTGCAAAAAGATTTCTGATCTATTATTTAGTTTGTGGAATTGGTGCTGTGCTGTTGCATTACACGGTTCACTATTTTGAAATTCAACCGGTAATTCATGCACTGAATGATTACATTGCAAATCCATCCACAGAAAAATTTAATTCTCTGTTCGAATCTAAAACCATTCAATTAACTCCTGATATGCTGCAGACTTTGCAGCCGATATTTTCAGATTTCAAGTCACAGGTGCTTTCCGGCAATACAGATAAAGCATTGCAAACCTCCATTGATTTTGTTCTTGAATACAAAAAGGAATTCTTGAATGCTCCTGTGGTGGTCGGAGCATCCGGATCTGTATATGGATTGCTTTTAGCTTTCGGAATGATGTTTCCTAATTCCATGATTTACATGTATTTTTTCTTCCCGATAAAAGCAAAATATTTTGTAATACTTTACGGAGCCATTGAGCTTTTTGGAGCTGTCAACAACTCTCAAACGGATAACATTGCACACTACGCACATTTGGGCGGAATGCTCTTTGGTTTTATACTTATAAAAATCTGGAACAGGAACAAGCAGCATTTCTATTAAAGGTCTTTGTCAATTTGCTTTGAGCAAAAAAATATTTGCAATATCTTCATGACGGTATCAACTTTTCCTTTTGGCTTTTTAAAAATGATGATCGCTGCTGTTAAAAACGGGAATAACTTGCCGGAAAAAATATCCATGGTCTGGACATTGTTATTATTGAAGTTCAAAAAAAACTTTTACAGTAACTCTGAAAAATCTGCATGTACGACAAAAATTCTTGATTATAAAATCAGCGGATATGATTATTCCACCATGCAGGATCTGTTTACTGAAATTTTTCTATCCGCTCCGTATTTTTTTAATTCTCCTTCTGAAAATCCGGTCATAATCGATGGAGGTTCAAACATTGGCTTCTCCGTTCTTTATTTTAAAAAACTTTATCCCGCTTCGCGTATTCATGCATTTGAAGCAAACCCATACGCATTTAACCTTCTGCAAAAAAATATCAGCCAAAATAATCTTTCAGATGTTTCCATGCACAATGTCGTGCTATCTGACAAGAAGGAAGAAACATCCTTTTTCATCGACAATGATCCGGGTACGATTCACGGTTCAGTCAGAAAAGAAATGGGCGGTGCAACAGAACTAAAAATCCAATCCATCCTCCTATCAGAATTCATGAGCTCTCTTCATGGAAAAATAGAATTGGTAAAGTTAGATGTGGAAGGATCGGAGCACAACATAATATCCGATTTATTTGATGCGTCTGTTTTATCCCTGCCCAATCAATACATCATTGAGTATCATCATAAACCTAACGGGGACAAATCTGCCCTTGCAGAATTTCTAAGAAAGTTTGAAGAGTGTGGATATGAATATAATATCAAGTCCTTAACGCCCATTAACAAACTCGGAGAGTATCAGGATTTTATGATACATTTTTACAGATGAAACCCACATGGTTGAATAACCACAAAGGGGCATGAAAATGTAACTTTAGTGCAAACTTTAAACTTACACCATATGAATAAAGAAACAATAGAATTTGAGCAGCACGTAGAGCGGGGCTGTGGCATAGATGTT
>JACRAL010000062.1 GCA_016213435.1 Bacteroidota bacterium | reverse complement strand
CCGGATTAGCTGCCGGAACATATACTGTGATTGTTAGCGATGCAAATAGCTGCAGCCGGCAAACATCTGTTACCGTTTTATCTGTTGTCTCCACTCTGACATTAACCACTGCTTCATCGGGATCAGGATGTGGAACAAGCACGAACGGAACTCTTTCGGCAACTATTACAAGCGGTGGAACCGCCCCATATACTTATTCATGGAATACAAACCCTCCTCAAACCACTTCATCCGTTTCAAATCTCCCTGCCGGAACATATACTGTTTTGGTTACCGATGCTAAGGGATGCACAGTGCAAGGTGTTGAGAGCATTGCGGTCTCTCCTCAACCCAAGGCACTCTTTACTTTTGCACAGAATATTTCCTGTGAGGGAATCTCTGTGCAGTTTGTAAACACCAGCACGCAGGCAAGCTCTTATCTCTGGAACTTTGGCGATCAAACAACAAGTGCTCTTCCAAGTCCAACTCATATATTTCCTTCCACCGGAACATTTGTGATAACACTTGTAGCTGAAAAAGCTCCCTGCAGCGATACTGTTTTCTCTGATATTGTGATTGGGAACAGGGGTTCCACAGCTATGGGTACTGCGAACATATTTACTCCGAATGGCGATGGGAAAAATGATTGCTTCACACTTGCACCGGATACTGCCTATACAATAAAGGAATGTCTGTACCTTGAAGTATTTGACAGATGGGGAATGAAATTTTTTGAATCGGATGGCTCAGATAACTACTGCTGGGATGGGGAAAATAAAAAAGACAACAAGCCGGCAATGAACGGAACCTATTATTACGTTGCCAAACTGGGAGAAACTACTATAAAGGGATATGTAACTTTAATAAGATAGGTCGAATCAGCAGCAATATGTACGAATCTTTAAACAATAAACCTGCATTAACTAATTATAGAATATTTAAGTATGTCTCAAAATAACATCCTTGTGCCGGTTGATTTTTCAGCGCAGTCTCTTATTGCGCTGGAACAATCTTATAGTCTGGCAAAACATACAGGTTCTTCTATCTCCATCACTGTTTTATTACTGGATGTTATCAATAACATGGATGAATATAGCAAGAGCAAGTTTGATAAACTGGCAAAACAAGGGGCAATGCAATCGGATATTAAAACCAACATAATGGTGGCAAAAGGAAATCCGTATAAACAAATTATCAAGACAGCGAAAGAAATAAATGCAATGATAATTGTTATGGGACTTAACCCTTCAGAGATCATTAGGAATATTGGGAACAATGCTTTTAGATTTCTAAGAGAATCGCCCTATCCTGTAATAACCATAAAAGGAAAAAGCCATCGCAAGGGTTGTAAAAACATAGTGCTGCCGTTAGACCTGACACAAGAAACAAGAGAGAAAGTAAATAAAGCAATAGAGTTTGCTAAATTTTATAATGCCGCTATTCGGGTAATCTCCGTTCGTTTACGAAAAGACAGGCATCGTGAAAATAAATTGATCTTTTTCTCTCATCAGGTTCAAAAGTTTATTAAAAGCAAAGGAGTTACATGCACTATTAAAACAATGGAGGGAGAAGATATAGCCCCATTAGTGATTGACTATGCCAATGAAGCAGAAGCTGATTT
>JACRAL010000059.1 GCA_016213435.1 Bacteroidota bacterium | reverse complement strand
CCGGATTAGCTGCCGGAACATATACTGTGATTGTTAGCGATGCAAATAGCTGCAGCCGGCAAACATCTGTTACCGTTTTATCTGTTGTCTCCACTCTGACATTAACCACTGCTTCATCGGGATCAGGATGTGGAACAAGCATGAACGGAACTCTTTCGGCAGCTATTACAGGCGGTGGAATCGCCCCATATACTTATTCATGGAATACAAACCCTCCTCAAACCACTTCATCCGTTTCAAATCTCCCTGCCGGAACATATACTGTTTTGGTTACTGATGCTAAGGGATGCACTGTGCAAAGCGTTGACAGCATTGCTGTTTCTTCTCAACCCAAGACGCTCTTTACTTCTGTTCAGAATATTTCCTGTGAGGGAATCTCTGTGCAGTTTGCAAACACCAGCACGCAGGCAAGCTCTTATCTCTGGAATTTTGGTGACCAATCCACAAGCACTGAGCTAAACCCAACTCATACCTTTCCTTCCACCGGAACTTTTGTAGTAACACTTGTAGCTGAAAAACCCCCATGCAGCGATACTGTTTCCACAGATATTGTGATTGGAGGCATGGGTGCCACAGCTATAGGTACTGCGAACATATTCACTCCCAATGGCGATGGACAAAATGATTGTTTCACACTTGCACCGGATACTGCTTATGCAATAAAGAAATGCCTCTACCTTGAAGTATTCGACAGATGGGGAGTGAAAATGTTTGAATCCTCCGGCTCAGATAACTACTGCTGGGATGGAAAAAATAAAAAAGACAACAAGCAGGCAGTTGGGGGAACCTATTATTACGTTGCCAAACTGGGAGAAACTACTATAAAAGGATATGTAACTTTAATAAGATAGATTGTATCAGCAATATGTACGGATTGTAAAACAATAAACAAAACAACATACACACTTAAAAACCAAATACAAATGAAACACACAAAACTTTTATTAGCAGGTCTCACAACTTTAAACTTTGCACTTTGGGGCGGGGCTTCTTTTGCCCAAACCATTGCAGCAGGAGGGTATCATTCTCTTGTGGTTTGCAATGATAAGACAGTGCAGACCTGGGGATGGAATTTTGAGGGTCAACTTGGCAATGGAACCAACACCGATAGTAATGTTCCAGTCTCCATAAGTTCTCTCTTACAATCCGATAGCTATCGGATTGATTTGAGCGCAGCGTCCAACGGCATTTATTTTCTCAATATAAAAACCGGGCAGGGTTCAGTAAATCAGAAACTCATCATTCAAAAATAAAACACTATGAAACATATATTATTTGTCTTGCTTGCGTCTATAAGTATTATTGATGCACACGCACAATCCACCACATATTATATCTGTGATTGTGCCGCTAACGCGGATATTAATTGCATTGCTGGCAATGATGCCAATAATGGCACGAGTGCAAGTACGCCTTGGAGAACTACCACGAAAGTAGCATCTGTGATAACCTCTTTTCATGCAGGAGATTCCATACTCTTTGCCAAAGGCGGCTCATGGATAAATGCCCATATGCGTATCTACAACTTCAACAGCAGGCGAGATAATCCCATTGTCTTTGACAGCTACACGCCTGCCTGGGGCGGCACAGCCAAGCCCATTCTGAAGGAATCACGCACCTTTGATGGGCTGTTCGATTTAAGTGATGGAGGCAATGTGGATCATGACGAAGGATATATTATTCGGAATTTGAACCTGCGCGGTGGAGCCGGAAGTACCTGTTTGCGTGGTATTTTTCTTTTCAATGATGTGGATTATGTAAGAATAGAAAACATGGATATTGATTCCATCAGAGTGGGTGTTGGTATTTCGAAAACGAATGGTCTTCCGCTAAGTCCCGGTGCAGATAGGAAGAGCCAGAATGTTAGCTTGCTAAACTCACGAATTACCAACTGCTTTGAACAAGGATTTTTGGGGGGAGGCGACAGCATGTTAATTCAAGGATGCTACTTTGAGAACAACGGCTCTGCAGACAGCATAAAGTTCACGTCTCGCAATCACAACATATATGCGAGTGGCGGTAATAATGTAATTATTCGCAACAATGAACTTTACCGGTCAGCATTCTGTACCTGTGACGGAAAGGCAGAGGGTGGATCGCTGACAGTACATGGGCTAATGGCTAATTTGCTGATAGAAGGTAATTATGTTCATGAGGATGTCGGTAATGTTGGTAGCAATGGCTGGGGCATCGCTGTGAACCCGGCATACGCGATTTCGGATGGTCCGGAAGGTTTCCCCGGTTTGATCATTCGAGGCAATAAGCTAGTGAACATGTATAATACTGGCATTAGCTTTGCATCTTGTCCAGGGGCAATCATTGAAAATAATATCATCTTTAACGACAATGCGGTGGGTGTTGTTGCTATCTGTGCGCCTGGCTTAAACAGAGATGTGACTGATTCCATGATGACAAGAGTTACAATTAGAAATAATTCTATTTATCTTCGACAAGCAACGGTTGATGCGGTTGGGATAAAAATGGGAGGGGAAGGAACAGGCCATAGCATTATCAGCAATATCATATCGCTCGACAAAGGCAATTGCATAAACCTGGGTTTGCCGAACAGCGCCTATACGACTGTTGATTACAACATGGGCGAATTGCTTGGCGGTGCAACATGGAGCAGCGGACAAAGCTTAAGTGCATGGAGAACAGCGAGTGGTTTTGATATGCAGTCTCTTATTGGCGACCCTATGTTTGTTTCGCCCGGTTCACCAAATTACAATCTGGAACTTTCTTCTGTTTCTTCGCCAGCAGTAAATGCAGGACACCCCTCACAGAGCGCTTCAACTGACTTTAACGGATTAGTGCGCGCGGGGGTGCCGGATTGTGGCGCTTATGAATACATTATTCCCACAGCCCAAAATGAAATTACAAATACAGAAAATAGTTTCAACGTTTATCCTAACCCAACAAACGGGCAGTTTACAATAGAATTAGAACTGAACGCTAAAGCGCAGATAATTATCTGCAACACCTTGGGAGAAACGATTTACAACACACAAGCGCAGCAGGGCAAACAAGAGATCAATATTTCAGACTTTGCAAACGGAATATACATACTGAAAGTATTTAATAACGAGCAACAGCAATATGTACGGATTGTGAAACAATAATTATACAACAACCGATCAATAAACTAAATATCATGAAGCATACATTTACCAAACTAACCCTGCTTGTATTTGCAGGTATAATTTTTAGTATTGGATTTCAAATTACAAGTTGCTTCGCCCAACCTACTTTCGTCTGGGCAAAGAGCATGGGTGGAACAGACAGTGACAGGGGCTATTCTATAGCAGTGGATGGGAGCGGGAATGTTTATACTACAGGTTCTTTTACCGGAACTGCAGATTTTGATCCAGGAGCCGGCACCTATAACCTTACCTCCGCAGGAGCTGAGGATATTTTTATTTCCAAATTAGATGCTGCGGGCAATTTTGTATGGGCAAAAAGCATGGGCGGATTGGGAGGAGATATAGCTTATTCCATAGCTATGGATTGGAGCGGGAATATTTATACCACAGGAAGTTTTACGGAAACTGCGGATTTTGATCCAAGTACTGCAGGCACTTACACCCTTTCTGCAGGATCATTAAATTCAGATATTTTTATTTCCAAGTTAGATGCTGCGGGTGATTTTGTATGGGCAAAAAGCATGGGCGGATCGGACCCTGATGCGGGTTATTCCATAGCTATAGATGGAGCGGGCTATGTTTATACCACAGGTCTTTTTTTGGGAACTGTGGATTTTGATCCAGGAGCAGGCACCTATACCCTTAGCGCAACATCATCATCTCCTCCCAAAAGAGATCCTTTTGTTTCCAAGTTAGACGCTGCAGGTAATTTTGTATGGGCAATAAGTATGAGTGGAAATTTAAATGATGTCGCAAGATCACTGGCACTGGATGGAAGCGGGAATGTTTATATCACAGGAGAATTTATTGGAACTATTGATGCTGACCCTTCGTCAGGTACTTACTATCTTATCGCAGCAGGAGGAGGAGGAATGGATGCTTTTGTTTCCAAGTTTGACGCTTCGGGTAATTTGGTATGGGCAGTAAGCATGGGGGGCAGTACAGGCTTTGATAGGGGCCATTCAATAGCACTGGATGGAAGCGGGAATGTTTATATCACAGGAAGTTTTGCCGGAATTGCAGATTTTGACCCCAGCACAGCAGGCACCTACACTCTTAATGCCGCAACAAGTCCTGTTTTTGTTTCCAAGTTAGACGCTTCGGGCAATTTTGTATGGGCGTTCAATGTAGGCAATATAACCGGCAACGGCTTTGGCACCGGCACCTATCCTGAATCCATAGCCATAGATCCTTCGGGCAATGTGTATATCATGGGCGATCAATATTCTCCAACGGCAGATTATGATCCATCCAGCGGGGTATTTAATCTAAGCAATACGGACGCTGAAGCCAACTTTATAGCCAAATATAACAACATCGGAAACTTTATTTGTGCCATGGCTATTACGCCCGGTCATAATGAAGCAGATATGCCCAACCGTCATATAGCGGTGGACGGCAGTAATAATGTATGGGTTACGAGTTCTTTTACTATCAGTACAACAGATTTTAACTACTGTACTCCTTTTTATAATCCAGGGGTATATGGCAGTAATGATATTTATGTAGCAAAGTATGATTTCAGCTCTTGCTCCTGCCCTCTCCCCGTGGAACTTCTCTACTTTAATGCCATTGCGGAAAATAACAGTTTGGTGAGATGCGAGTGGAGCACCGCCTCTGAAATAAACAACGATTATTTTTCTATAGAGCGCAGTAAAGACGGAATAAATTTTTCTCAGATAGGAACCGTAAAGGGAGCAGGCAACAGCAGCGTTACCCTCAATTATATTTTTTACGATCATGAACCTTACTCAGGAGTTTCGTATTACCGCCTCAAGCAGTTTGATTACAACGGGGCATTCTCTTACTCCCCCATACGCCCTGTATATATCGGCACACTTGACCTCATTATTATCTATCCAAATCCATCCACGGATGGAAGTATAGATTACACAGTAGCCAGCGAAGCAGGCGGAGAGCTAAGCGTAAAAGTATATGATGTGATTGGAAGGAAAGTAATAAGCAATACCGAAACACTGGAGGGTGGAGTTGTTACAAAAAAGTTAAGCACCGCAGCTCTCAGCAGCGGAAGTTATTTGTTGCAGATCACCAACGGCAATCTTGAAAAAACACAGAAGCAGTTTGTAATAAGATAGGTTGTAATATACGTGCAACAGATAACTCAACCATGCTGCTGAATCAGAAAGTGGTGAGAGCGGGAGTGTGGGATTAGTTAGGGTCTTCCTGTAAAACTTTCTCCCTATGAACTGTTGAAAAACAGCTGGCCGAAAGTCCCCTCAATGGCAAGGAAGTTGCTCGAAACGGGGCATGACACACAACACACTTTTACTCTTTTCCCATCCAGAGTTAATGCAGGAAAGTTTTCTGCAAACCGATTTGGGAAAACTTTATCAAGCCATTCCTTTCGATGCGTTGGCAGAAAAAATCCAAGCGACCCGGCATTCTCTGAGCGGCAAAGGCTGTCCGCCCTGGTTCGATGTCAAAGGAGGAATTGCCCTTCAGATACTCAAACACTACCTTGATATCAGCGATGAATTGTTGGTAGAACGAATCAACACTGACTGGTGCATGCAGCTCTTCTGCGGCATTTCGTTAAAACCTACGGAGCGCATCAGGGATAAAAATATCGTCAGTGCATGGCGTGTCTTTCTGGGCAAGGACATGGATATTGAAGGGCTGCAAAAGGAATTTGCCTCGCAGTGGAAGCCTTTCATGGAACACACCCATATTGGTTCTCAGGATGCAACATGCTATGAAAGCGGAATACGGTACCCCACCTATGTGAAACTGTTATGGGAATGTTGTGAAAGCGTGTATAAGATCATGCAAAGGGAACGCAGAATACTGGGGATAAGAAAAAGCAGGTGTAATTTTGAAAGGAAGAAAAAAATGTATCTGGCGTATCAGAAAAACCGGAAAAAGAGCAGGCGCAAAGAAAAAAAATTGCGCAAACAGCTATTAAAATTTTTATGCCGGCTGATGAATTTGCACAATGACTTTTCCGCAAAACACCAAGTTGTTTTGTCGAAACGCAAGCATAACCGCATGAAAGTTATTGCAAAAGTGTATGAGCAGCAGCATGGCAAAGCGTATGGAGAAAAGGATGCAAAAATAAAAGACCCTATTGTATCATTATACAAACCCTATGTTCGCCCCATTATCAGAGGTAAAGAAGTAAAGCCGGTAGAGTTTGGCGCCAAAGTGAACAAACTGCAAGTGGATGGAATCAGTTTTATAGAGTATCTGAGTTTTGATGCTTTTAATGAAACCACTCGCTTTTCAGAAGGCATTTTTTTACAGCGGAAACTGTTTGGAAAATGCACCCATCAAAGCGCAGATGCCATTTATGCCACCAATAAAAACCGAACGTATGCCAGCAGCCATGGGATTACAAACCAATTTTATTCCCAAGGGGAAACAAAAAACTGAGTACATCGAGCAGGCAAATCAAATGAGAAATATTCTCAACAAGCAAAGGAGTACCGTGCTGGAAGGAAGTTTTGGTAATGAAAAAAATCATTACCTCTTGCAAAAATCAAGAGCCCGGACCCAAGATACTGACATCTGCTGGATTTTTTTCGGCATGATGACGGCAAACATCTCCATCATCGCCCAGCGAATGCAAAATGCAGACGCATACGCACGAGCTGCATAGGGTCTTGCTGAAAATTTTATCTCTTGGAAAGACGCATCATGTCTGCGATGGAAAAGGATTGTCGCAACCTTCAAAAATCTGCCACTATAAACAAAAAGGACCCGGTTGTTAACACCGAGTCAATAAAAAGAACTGTTTTTTATCCTCCGATTTTGTTCTATTGGGTATTTACAGGAAGACCCTAGTTACTTTGCAAGTAACCCTTACTCGCTTTCTCCGCCTTTTGCAAATGTTTTTTCTTCTTTCAGCGTTCCGCTCTCATCATAAAATTTCCATTTGCCGCTTTTCTGGTAATCCCTAACCCCGTTGTTATAGACCACCTGTCCTTCTTCTTTCATATTTCCGTTGTCATAATATTCTTTGCTGGAATAAATTTTTCTTTTCGGATCTGTAAGCTCCAGCAAGGAAGTTGGCTTCCCGTTCTGATTATAAAACTTCCGCTGAATATAACACCCTGCCTTTCTGTCATTTTCTTCCACATATTCAAGCTGTCCACTCGGATAATAATCCTCTTCTTTTAAGGTATTTCCAGAAGCATAAATAATATTGGAACGAACTTTTCCATCCGGAAAATAAATTGTCATGGCGCTTTTGTTCAGGTCTGTCATCTTGAATTCGCGTTCCACCTGTCCGTTCGGGAAATAATTCTTGTACGCCTTTAATTGCCCGTCAATATAATATCCTTTGTGAAGCACCTGCTTATCCGGATAATAGTCTTCCATCCATCCCTGCAAAGCATATCCCTTCGCAACACTTCGTGTGGAATCTCCGCCAATATTTATGTTCAGCGCATCGTAGATCTTTATTCCGTAGGCAGAATCATACACATCTTTAAACTGAAGCGTATCGCCATGCTTAACCTGAGCTTGCACAGAAACAAAAGAACCAAGAAAAAATAAATGCAGAAATATAAACTGAATCTTTCTTTTCATTATAGATAAAATTAAAACCTGTCGGGCAGACAGGATTCATACCCGAATAAAACTAATAATTTTTCGGTTTGGAAATTGGCTTTACTTTGAAGCAAGGTACCTTTCGGCATCCAGTGCGGCCATGCATCCGCTGCCTGCCGCTGTTACTGCCTGACGGTAATGTTTATCCTGCACATCCCCGCAGGCAAAAACCCCTTCCACATTTGTTTTGGAAGAACCGGGAACAGTTTTAATATACCCCTGTTCATCTAGATCCATTTTTCCTTTAAAAATTTCCGTATTGGGCTGGTGACCGATAGCCACAAAAAATCCTGTTATGTCAACTTTTCGTTCTGTTCCTGTTTTTACATTTTTAAATATTGCACCCGATACGCCTTGTTCTCCAAGAACTTCTTTGGTTTCATGATTGTAGAGCAATTCGATGTTTGAAGTAGTTTCAACTCTGTGCTGCATGGCTTTTGATGCGCGCAAAAAATCTTTTCGCACAATCATGTAAACTTTTTTGCAGAGTTTGGCAAGATAAGTCGCTTCTTCTGCGGCAGTATCTCCACCGCCAACGATTGCCACATCCTGCCCTTTGAAAAAAAACCCATCGCACACCGCACAGGCAGAAACTCCTCCGCTGAGCTTTCTCAATCGTTGTTCCGATTCAATGCCCAGCCATTTTGCCGTAGCACCGGTAGAAATGATAATTGCATCGGCAAGAATTGTCTGCTTTTCATCTATAACAACTTTATATGGTTTTGAGGAAAAATCTACAGAGGAAACAAATGAATAACGGATATCTGTTCCAAAACGTTCTGCCTGTTTACGAAAATCTTCCATCATCTCCGGACCTTGAATTCCATTCGGATAACCCGGAAAATTATCCACCTCAGTCGTGGTCATTAATTGTCCGCCCGGTTCTGATCCCGCAATGACAACAGGTTTCAGATCAGCGCGTGCTGCGTAAATGGCTGCAGTGTATCCCGCAGGACCGGAACCGATGATTAAGCATTTAACGTGTTCGCTCATAAATTTCAGTTTGAGAATTAAAGATATAAAGGTTATAAAGGCATAAGAGATTAGAGAAAAATATTTTTAAATTTCTTTTTCACGATACTTTATCTATATCCTGTTTCCCATCAGAACTTAAAGTTCCAAGTTACAGAAGGAAGGATCGGAAAAAGTGAAACCTGTTTTGCCGTAGTATTTAATGAACCATCCAAAAAAATTCCCGTACTTTCAAAATGAATAAAATATGGATTATATCTGTTATACACATTATAAACTGAAAAAACCCAGCTGCTTTCGATATTTCTGTACCACTTTTTCGGCATTTCCTTTCCTAAAATATCTATTCCTTTTCTCTTCATTCTTTTCTCCCAACGATTAATTTGTCTTGCGATATTATCTTTTCTATCGGGCGTATAGGTGGCAGACAAATCAAGACGGTGATAAGGCACATAACGGTATGAATTTCGTTCACCGTATTCAGGGATCATTTGTCCTTCTATCAAATACCATGATTTCGGAAGCGTACCTGTATTTCCCGTTGCGAAAACAAAAATACTCCCGAATGTCCAATGGGAATTCTGTTCATACGTGAGTGCAACGGAAACATCGTGCTTTCTGTCATATTTAGCAGGATAGATTTTTCCGAGATTGATAGAATCAAACTGCCTCCATGACCATGCAAGTGTGTAACCAATCCACCCTGTAAATTTTCCAGTACGTTTTTTCAGAAAAAATTCCGCGCCATAAGACCATCCTTTTCCGAAAGTAAAAGCATTGTCCACATTGTCTTTTACATTTTGGTCTGGAAGCGATCCTTCTTTGTATTCGATCATGTTCCGCATGTCTTTGTAATAGATTTCCACAGAAGTTTCAAATTTATCTTCTTTGAAATTCCGGAAATATCCCAGCGCATACTGACGGCTAACTTGAGGTTTAACAGCCGATGTACTCGGCATCCAGATATCCGTAGGAAGTGAAACGGAAGAAATAGAAGCGAGATGGATGTATTGATAATTCTGTGCGAAGCCCGCTTTGATGGAAGATCTTTTATCCAACGTAAAACGAAGAGATACGCGCGGTTCCCAGCCTCCATATTCAGCAATTTTTTCTCCGGCACTGTATCTTATTGAATCTGTTATTTTCCCATTCACAGGGCTTTTCAGATAGCGTTCAAAGGGACCCACCTGCATGAAATATGAGTAACGAAGTCCGGCATTCAAACGAATTTTGCTTGTGATGTCGAAATCATCATTCACATAAGCTGCCGCATCGTGTGCATGAAGTTTTGGTGCTTCTCCCAGATCAAAATCCACATCTCCCGCTTTTGCACTTGCCTGATTGGGAGTAAACGTATGATAAATATAGTTAACGCCAAATTTTACATTGTGTTTTGCATTAGGGAAATATCCAAAGTCAACTTTCGCATTCCAATCCCGTATTCCGGAAAGTAATTTAAAAGCAAACTCTCCTTGCGTTGTGCCAAACTCAAATTTATAATCGCTGAAAACAGCAGAAGTGTTTACAAAAAGTTTTTTATTTATCAGATGATTCCAACGGAGTGTTGTGGTGGCGTTTCCCCAAGGCATGCTTGCTTCAAATGCCGACCCTGAGGTTTTGCCATTGCTGAAATTAAAAACATCTCTTCCAAAATACCCACTGAGAAAGATCCGGTCTTTATCCGACAAACGATAATTTACCTTAGCATTCAAATCATAAAAATAATATCCAGAACCTTTAAACTCCACTTTTTGAAATGGCTTCATAAGAGCATCAATATAAGTTCTTCTGGCGGAAATAATATAGGATGCCGTATCTTTTTTTATCGGTCCTTGAATCGTTAAACGCGAAGCGATGAGTCCGATTCCGCCTTCCACTTGTGTTTTCTGGCTGTTGCCATCCTTCATCTGCACATCCAGCACGGAAGAAAGCCGTCCGCCATACTGGGCAGGCATGCTTCCTTTTATGAGTGCCACATTTTTTATCGCATCGCCATTGAATACAGAAAAAAATCCGAACAGATGTCCGGTATTATAAACCACTGCTTCATCCAGTAGCACAAGATTTTGATCCGGACCACCTCCGCGCACATAAAATCCGGTATTCCCCTCTCCTGCTGATTGAACTCCGGGAAGTAGCTGAATCGTTTTTAAAATATCCATTTCTCCCATGAAAGAAGGAAGTCCTTTTATTTGTTCCACTTCAAGTGTCACGGTTCCCATTTCACTTTTAGATACGTTCTCATCACTTTTCTCCCCCACAATTTCAACTTCCTTGGCGGTAACCGCTTTTTCTTGCATGGAAATGTTCAGGCGGATATCTTTATCAAGGGTGATAGCTTGTGTGTAATCATTAAATCCGAGATACTTCACCGTCATCTGGTAATCTCCCTTTTCAAGTGTGATGGAAAAAAATCCGTAGGCGTTTGTTACTACTCCTTTGTGTTCTTCCTCAGAGAGTTTTTTTTTAAGATACACATTTGCTCCAATAGAGAATTCACCGGTGGCTTGCTCTTTAACGTAACCGCTGATAGTAAATTTTGGCGTTTGCTCCTGAGAAAATAAATGGGAAGAGATAAAAAAAAGAAAAGAAGTAAATAGCAAGATTAATCTCACAAAAGGTAATTGTTAAAAATGTCGGGTGGACAAGATTTGAACCTCAGCCACCTTTTACGCTTTTATTTAATATTTTAGCCATTTCTTGACTATTTGTGAACGATGGTAACCGAATAGGTAACCGATACATTTTCATTTACGCTAAAGTAATCAAATTTGATATTAGTTGATTATTTTTGGGCTACTAAGAAATTTACACCATGAGCCAAGAAGATAAAGAATCAGCAGAGCAATTAGCAAGCGATTTTTACAGAAAATTCTTAACTGAATATCCTCTCGCATTTGAAGCAAGTAGGGGTATGTTGATTTCTTACAAGAGAGTGGATAAAGATTTTTATAAAAATCATAAAGACAGCATTGTTAGAGAAATAATTAATAATGATTTAATCCCATCCGATTTAAAAGCCAAAACGCTGGTTGCTTTGAAAGATAATTATCGTCAAACGGATTTAACAACTCCTTATCCGCAGATAAACCAAGCAGAAATTTCGATGCACCTATCTTTTATCACCAATGTTTGCAATTTTATTAATGAAAAGATTGAGGAGCTAAAAGAGCCACAGAAAAAAAGTATAAAACTAAAAAACGAACTACCCAAAACCACTTTTCAGTGGATAGGGAAAGAAGAACAGTTGAAACCACTTTGGAAATTTATCCAAAATAATTTAATTAAGGAAATATCTTTTGAAGATTTTAAAATTATTTTCAGTATCACACCAAATAGGTCAGTAAAAGAAATAAAAAATAAAATAAAATGGAAAGGCAGTCTTCGGTCATTGTTTGAATTTTTATACTTCCTAAAAAAAGAGGGGAAATTATTGCCTGATAATTTCAATCTTAGTAGAAATACTTATAATTTATATAGAAGGGTAGAATACTGTTTTGCTAATAAAGAGGGGGAGGATTTTCCTAATGTATGTAAAGGAAATAAAAAATTTGTCCACATTAGTAATTATGAAAATAAACTAAAGGCATATTCCTACCCAAAATATATTGCTGAAATTAAAGATAAAATTCCCAAGTTTTACCCCTAAGTGTAGTTTCTTTCCTTCTGTAATATCTCGAATTACTTTTTTTCGCCAAAATTTTTGTCCTTACTTCCTAATTGCCGATTAGGAATAGGAAGTTTTTTTTGTTTGCCAAAATTTTAAATATTTTTATTTTTCATTAAGGCAAATTATTATGAACATCGCAACATTAGAAGACATCAAGGCAATGAAAGAGGAAATCCTCTCTCACTTAAATAAATTGAGTGAACAGCTATCAATTAAGAAAGGCGATGACGAATGGCTCACAACGGAGCAGGTGAAAGAAAAATACAAAGTAAAATCCACCACTACGATTTACAAATTGCTAAAGCCACATAAGATGGGAGGTAAAAATCTCTTTAAAAAATCCGAGATAGAATCAATGCTATTAAAAATGAATAACAACCAGAAAACACAATAAACAATATGAATACATACACAACAATTCAGACCAAAGTAGTTTCCTTCCGTGTCAATCACGAGGAGTACAATAAATTATTGGATGCTGCCAATGCAGATGGACAAAAGATAGGGCATTATTGCTACAACAAGGTATTAGCTGCTGCATCTGCCGAACCCAAAAAGGAAAAACCGCCTTCTTTTGATTCCGATGGTACGTTAAGCATCGAAGAAAATATTAAACGATTAGATGAAAAATTAAAATTAACAACTAAATAAAAACACCTATGGAAAACAATGAATCACTAAGCAAAAAAGAATTTGCTTACATCAGACAACAGGAAAAATTAGAGGCATACATCGCAGTTCTTGAAGCGAAACTTGCAAACAAGGATGCGGAAATTGCCGAGCTTTCTAAAAAAATAGAAATGCTGAAAATTGAAAATGAACAACTAAAGGCAGACCTTGAAGAAACTACCACAGAGTGCCAGCTTCATGTTGACAATGTCGAAACTCAAAATGACGATAAGGAAAAAGAGAATGAAGAATACAAAAAACGGATTGAAGAACTCGAATCACAATTTCTTCCCAAAAAAGAAACTGAAAAAAAAGTAGAAAGGACATTGATGGATAAAATATATAATCGTAAACCTAAAAAATAACTTTATGGCACATAAACTAATATTCCGAAAAGCCCGAACGCTGGCGGTTAAAAAACAAACTTCAAAAAAGGGTATTGATAAAGAAAGAGATTCCCAGAGAAAGGCATTAAAACCTGGACTGCGGATTTCAAAGTATGGCACTATTTATACAGAAACCCGCGCAAACCGCAGTGATGTTGACCCAAGTAAGAAACTCTAAAGTGTAAGTGAAACCTTGAAAATATTTCGGGATGAGAGCGTTTTTTAGAATAATTACTTGCGGGTAATAATTATATCTTTTGTAATCTCAATAAAAGGGTGTGTTTCAAAAAAATTACAGATTTTATCAATATGGATTTCAAAAATTTTCAGCAACTCAGGATTAGAAATATTTCCGGTGCTGACAAAGAGTAATTGTTTTGGTTGTGCACTGATTAAATGACTTGCAACAAAATCTCCATCTTTGGTTATCACTATTCTGCCTTCTGAATCCGCGATGGCATTTATAGTATTGTCATTGGTTGCGTTTTGCTTGGGCAGATCAAGCGTATGGATAGAATCATGTCCCTTCCGAAGGAGAAAAACGGAAAGTTGACGCGGAAGTTGTGCATCAACAATAAATTTCACGAAGTAAGTTTATAAATGCTTTTCAGGTGGGCAAGTTTTGCAGCGTATTCAAGGCAGGCAAGAAAATCTTCCTTTTGCAAATCAGGGTAATCCTTCAGGAGTTCTTCAATGGTCATTCCCGAAGCAAGCAATTCAAGCATGTTCTCAACGGGATAACGCAAACCGCGAATGGTTGGCTTTCCATGACAAATGTCGGCAATGGTTGTTATTCTGTTTATGAGTGCTTCCATGTTTAATCTTTTTTCAAAGGTACAAAAAGTATCTCATAATTAAACCCATTATTAATCAGTATAATTTTTATTCCCCAAAAGCAATTTGGCAGGCGCTAATGGGAATAAAGACGCAAATGAATACAGCCAGTAAACAAAATTTAATTGCGTAAACAAGCGGAAAACACAATAAACAAGATGAATACATATACAACGATGTAAACCCAAGCAAAAAACTCTAAGACAAATGCCATAGTTTTTATACATTTGCCATTCATACCAAAACCAATTTTAATTTGATTAGAAAAAAAAGTAAATAATTAACATATCAGCGTTAGTCTTTTCTGTTTCTGAAAACCACGAATTTTCACAGTCAAACAAGAATATGTACAACGCTCACGTCAAGGCGTGGGCGTAACTTATTTGTTTGACAGGTGCTTCGTGGTACCTCAGGAACGGTAGGTTAATGTCCCACGCTGTTTTATTTATACAAACCTATATTGAGGGACAGAGTAGAACAAAACATAAACAAAATGAAAAAAAAATTACTCTTCCTCTTGTTACTCGCCATTATTGGCTTGAGAACAAATGCACAGCCAATAGGAACAGTTACAACTACGATTGGCGATTATTTCGTAAGTGGTGTTTCTACTGTTAATAATACAATTACGGCAAGTGAACCGTCATCTGTGTGGATAGATTTTTATCTATATGATTCAAACAATAATCCAATAGATTCTTCATTAGACGTTACAGGTGGAAATACACGCAGTTGGACTTATGATATGGGAACACTTGATACTGGAAGTTATTTTGTAGCATATTTCTATGACGCAACGCGCAATTATCTTGGTAATAATATTTACCAACCCAATATGATTACAACTCCCGACTGGCTATTAAGTGGCTACGGTTCTGTTCCGCCTGCAAGTGTAAATATTGCAGGAAATTCAGTTCAAATGGTTGGGCATTTTTCTTTTACTTCACAAAATCCAACAATGCCAACTGATGTTCCAGGATTAAACGGCAGACCGTATAATCTCGTAAATCCTGAAGTGACTGCCGATATAGATTTTGACTGCGCAACAGGACTTTCAACAGCCACAAATCCAAATGCAACTTTTAATCTCAATATTTTTAATCAATGGAATTACCCATATAATTATCCGCTTCCAAATCTCAGCGGAGTTTCTTTGGATGGCAATTTCAATCCGCAAATTTCGATTGAAGGAACTTATGCCCCTGCTCCATTTGAAATTAATTGGCCTCTTGCAAAATTTTATCCGCTACTCCCATCGCCATATCCTTCTTTGAAAATTGATGGGGGATTAACTATTGACGCTGAATTAAAAGGAAAACTACTTTATGATTACAATACAACTTACGGAGCTTATGGAATTGACACAGCAAGAATAACAGCAAAAATAAATGCAACAGCAATGCTTCGCGCACACACAGCCACTATATGAAGCCAGTAAAATATTCTAAGTAGAAAAAGGATAGCAGGGAAATAGGTAACCGAATAGGCGACCCATAGAAAGAATATAGCAGGGGAATAGGTAACCGAATAGGTAACCGAATGGGATGATAAAAGGTGGTATCAAATGGAAATAAAGGGGAAGCCCAACCGCAATTACATAGGAGAATTGCGGAGGGATGACAAAGGATGTTTAAACTTTGTCGGGTGGACAAGATTTGAACTTGCGACCTTTCCCACCCCAAGGGAATGCGCTACCGGGCTGCGCCACCACCCGAAAAACTATTGAACAAAGAACGATTTATTGGGGTTAGCAAAATTAAAAATATTGTGAAGCGGTAAAAGAGAAATATCAATCTAAAATTACCTGCGATTTAAAAACTCCTGAACCTTCCAAAAACTCCCAAAGGTAATTTCAGGTTTGACTTGGCTTGAAGGAATAATTCCCCTGTTTCTAATTTATCTTTTGCAAAATCCTTAAGAAGGTTCTCTATAATGATGGAAGAAAATCCAAGCGAGTATGCATTGAGGATCATAAAATGATTTTCTTTATCCAGCAACTGAAAAACATGCTGCATCATTTCATGAATGTTATCTTCCAGTTTCCATTTTTCCCCCTCGGGTCCATTGCCAAATGCTGGTGGGTCAAGAATGATCCCATGATATTTATTCCCACGCTTTACTTCGCGCTTTACAAACTTTAGTGCATCTTCAACTATCCAGCGAATATCTTTTAGTCCGCTTAGCTCCATATTTTCCCTCGCCCAGGTTACCACTTGTTTTATGGAATCAAGGTGCGTTACATCCGCTCCTGCCGCTTTTGCAGCAAGTGATGCAGCGCCTGTGTATGCAAAAAGATTAAGAAAACGCAGCCCTCCTCCTTCTTCCCCCTTCAGTGGGAGGAATTGCTTCATTGCAAGAATAGATTTATGAATATATTCCCAATTCACGGATTGTTCCGGAAAAATCCCAACGTGTTTGAATGAAGTCAAAGAAAGTTTAAATTGAAGAGATTGCTTCGCTCCGCTCGCAATGACGTATCTGATCTGCCATTTATCCGGCATTTCCTTCAGTCTTTTCCACTCACCCGAATTGCTTCCCTTCTGAATGAATTCTACATGGGCAGTTTTTTCCCATTCACCGCTGGAAAGTTTTTTACTCCACACCGCCTGTGGCTCGGGGCGAATGGTGATATATTTTCCGAAGCGTTCTAATTTTTCAAAATCACCGCAATCGATCAGCTCGTAGTCAGGAAATTTTTCGGGAGAAAGTAAAAGCATGGAACAAAAATACAATTTACAATGTTCGATTCGCCACTTATAATTTTAAACCTTCAATCTACTATTTGCCTTCTTATAACTTACCTGTAAATACTATCTTTGCCAATTATGTCAGAAAGAAAAGTCAGAGTTCGTTTTGCCCCAAGTCCTACCGGACCGCTTCACATTGGCGGAGTACGCACAGCTCTTTACAATTATTTATTCGCAAAAAAAAATGGAGGAGATTTTATTCTTCGGATTGAGGACACCGATCAAAATCGTTTTGTCCCCGGTGCGGAAGAGTATGTAATTGAATCCATCAAATGGTGCGGCATTGAACCGAACGAAGGAATTGGTTTTGGTGATGGCGCTTTTGCACCTTATCGCCAGAGCGAACGCAAAGCAATGTACCGCCAGTATGCGGATCAATTAGTGAAAGAAGGTCATGCCTATTATGCATTTGATACTTCGGAAGAATTGGAAGAAGCCGTAATGAAAATGAAAAATGCAGGAGAAACATTTTCCTATAACGCCATCACTCGCCAAAAAATGAAAAACTCGCTGGTGCTTTCTGAAGAGGAAATAAAGAAAAAACTGGAGGCAGGAGAGCGTTATGTAATAAGAATAAAAATCCCTGAGAACGAGGAAGTTCGTTTACATGATATAATTCGCGGATGGGTGGTGGTTCAGAGTTCGCAAATGGATGACAAAGTTTTGTTCAAGAGCGATGGAATGCCTACGTATCATCTGGCCAATGTGGTGGATGATTATTTAATGAAGATATCTCACGTTATTCGCGGAGAAGAGTGGCTGCCTTCGGCTCCACTTCATGTTTTACTCTATGAATATCTCGGATGGAAAGAAGTGATGCCGGAGTTCGCGCACTTGCCTTTGCTTCTTCGTCCGGATGGAAACGGAAAACTTTCCAAACGCGATGGCGACAGATTAGGATTTCCTGTATTTCCGCTGAGCGCAGAAATGCCGGATGCAAAAACCGGTAAGCCCGAAAAGATTTCCGGATACAGAGAAGCAGGATATTTCCCGGATGCATTCATCAACATGCTTGCATTACTCGGATGGAATCCCGGAACAGAACAGGAAATTTTCACGATGAATGAATTGGTAAATGCATTTTCTTTTGAACACATTCATAAATCAGGTGCGCGTTTCAATCCTGAAAAAGCAAAGTGGTTCAACCAGCAATACCTTCATAAAAAAAACGCGGAAGAACTTGCAGACATCTTCACTCCTATTCTCAATGAACATTTGAAAAGTAATTCATTGAAAAAAAAAAACAGGAAGTTCATAGAAACGGTCTGTTCGCTGGTAAAAGAAAAAGCAACTTTTGTTTCTGACTTTTGGAATCTTTCATCTTATATTTTTATTACTCCTACGGAATATGACAATGAAGTGATCAAGAAACGATGGAACGATAAATCAAAAGTATTTTTTGAATCGTTGATTGAAAATCTTAAAAAGATTTCAGGACTTCAGACTGCAAACATTGACCAAACAATCAAACAAACCTGCGAACAAGTTGGCATTAAATCAGGCGAAGTAATGCAACTGACCCGCGTGTTGATCAGCGGAAAAGGAAGTGGGGTAGATTTGCTCGGCATGATGGAATTGCTGGGACGAGATGAAGTTTGCAACCGTCTGGCAAAAGGAGTAACAGTTATCTCTAATTCGTTTTCAAAAATAAATAATTAAATGAGCACAGAAAAAGGACCAAATTTTTTAGAAGAAGTAGTCAGCGAAGATGTAAAGAACGGGAAACATGGAGGAAGAGTACTGACCCGTTTCCCTCCGGAACCGAACGGATATCTTCACATCGGCCATTCAAAATCCATTTGCCTCAACTTTGGTTTGGCTAAACAGTTTGGCGGAAAAACAAATCTTCGTTTTGACGATACTAATCCGGAAACGGAAGAAACAGAATATGTGGAGAGCATTAAGGAAGATATCAAGTGGCTTGGTTTCACCTGGGCAAATGAATTTTATGCTTCTGATTATTTTGACAAGCTGTATGAATTTGCGGTAACACTTATCAAAAAGCAACTTGCGTATGTGGATGACAGCACGGCAGAGCAAATTGCCGCTTCGAAAGGAACTCCAACCGAACCCGGGAAAGATAGTCCGTTCCGTAATCGTAACGTGGAAGAAAATCTTGATCTGTTCGAGCGCATGCGCAAAGGAGAATTCAAGGATGGAGAAAAAGTTCTGAGAGCAAAAGTGGATATGGCTTCTCCGAATATGTATTTGCGCGATCCGCTTATGTATCGCATCAAGCACGTAGCGCATCACCGCACAAAAGATAAATGGTGCATTTATCCGATGTATGATTTTGCACACGGACAAAGCGATTCGATCGAAGAGATCACTCATTCAATTTGCACCCTAGAATTTGAAGTACATCGTCCGTTGTACGAATGGTTCATTGAGAAGCTCGGCATCTTTCCAAGTCATCAGTATGAATTTGCGCGGTTGAATCTGAATTATACCGTGATGAGCAAACGGAAATTATTGCAGCTCGTTAATGAAAAACATGTGAGTGGTTGGGACGATCCTCGCATGCCAACCATTTGCGGACTTCGCAGAAGAGGTTACACACCCGAAAGTATTAGAGATTTTTGCGATGTGATTGGAGTTGCGAGGAGAGAAAATATTATTGATGTGGAACTGCTGGAACATTGCGTTCGCAAAGACCTGAACAAAATTTCCAACCGAGTAATGGTGGTGATGGATCCGGTGAAAGTGATCATTGATAATTATCCGGAAGGCAAAACGGAAATGCTTCCTGCAGAGAATAATCCCGAAACCGGAGAGAATGGAGGAACGAGGGAAATTCCTTTCAGCAAAGAGATTTTTATTGAGCGGGGTGATTTTATGGAAGTGCCTGTGAAAAAATATTTCCGCCTTGGTCCGGGATTGATGGTGCGTTTAAAACATGCCTATATCTTGAAATGCGAATCGTTCAAGAAAGATGAGAAAGGAAATATTACAGAAATTCATTGCACGTATTTTCCTGAAAGCAAGAGCGGAAGCGACACAAGTGGGATTTCTGTCAAGGGCACTATTCATTGGGTGAGTGCTGCACAAGCTGTTTCTGTTGAAGTGCGTTTGTACGATCGTCTTTTCAAAGTGGAGAACCCTCAGGCAGAAGAAGGAGATTTCAAAAGTTATCTTAACGAGAAAAGTTTGGAAATTATTACAACAGCTTTAGCAGAACCTTGTTTGAAAAACGCAAAACCTCTGGATAAATTTCAGTTCATCCGCAAAGGATACTTCTGCGTGGATAAAGATTCTACTTCCGGGGAAATAATTTTTAACCGAACCGTTGCATTAAAGGATGGTTGGTCGAAAGAGCAACAAAAGAAAAGTATTTCTTAGAAAGGAGGGGGATTATCCATACGGAGGCAGCATCTTAAGAAATAGAAACCGGTAATTTTTCTTATGATGACAGAATATTAATGTGATTAATTAATTTTCCTGCTAAATTTGCAATATCTTTGTTAATGTCGCGTATTCTCATGCACTAATTGAATATCTATAGGATTTGAAAAGAATATTTTTATATCTGCTTTTTTCTATTGTCTTCCTTGATGGTGCATTTGCGCAAAAGCAATTTTTGGATGATGCTCTAAGTTTATCTTCTTCTATTAACCTGCCTCAGCCTCTTACAACCGTTACCTACACGTGTAATGTAGGTGTTGATACCCTTATATTTACCATTTCAGAAACTGATCTTATCTGCAATAATGATAATAGCGGCACCGCAACTGTTACAATAATTAAAGGTACTCCTCCATATAATTATTTATGGAGTAATGGGCAAACCACTACGGTTGCCACAGGATTTTCTGCCGGAAATAAAAACGTAGAAGTATTCGATGCTGCAGGTAATGATTGTGTTGGATTTATCAATATCAATGAACCGGGGGCACTCATTATAAGCAGTGTTACCTTGATTAATGCTTCCTGTGCGAGCGTGTGTGATGGTTCTGCTACAGCCAGCATTAGCGGAGGAACACTACCTTATACATATTTATGGACACCCATCGGACAAGCTACTCAATCTGCAATAAATTTATGTGCAGGATCCTATTCCATTAGTGTGACCGATAATCACGGATGTCTTGCAAACAAAAAAGTTACCATCACACAGCCAGTTCTCTTGTTAGCAAATGGCTCTTCCTCCAATATTAGTTGTTTTGGCGCTTGTAATGGCTCAGTATCTGCTGCGCCAACAGGCGGAACTCCTCCTTATACTTATTCATGGAACACAGGAGCAACAACTTCTTCTATAGCAGGACGATGCCCCGGCACTTACACCTGTACAGTAAGAGATTCAAAAACCTGTGTTGACACCTATATTACCACCATTACTGAGCCTCCCCTATTGACAGTTTCTGTTACAGGAACTAATCTTGTATGTAATGGAGTTTGTACAGGTTCTGTTACTGCCACGGCTTCGGGAGGCACGGGAGCATACACATATTCCTGGGCTCCGGGCGGCTCTACTTCTGCTGCTGTAACTGGATTGTGCGCGGGCACCTATACGCTTACTCTTACCGATGGAAATGCCTGTTCGAAAACGGCAACAATCACCCTAACACAGCCAACGGCAGTTACTGCTGCTCCTACCGGAACAAATATTAACTGTTTTAATCAATGTGACGGAACAGTGCGAGCCAATGCGGGAGGAGGCACATCTCCGTACACATACAATTGGTCTCCCGGAGGATGTACCACTTCGGCTTGCTCTAATCTCTGCTTTGGAACATATACGGTAAATGTAAACGATGCAAACAGTTGTGCTATTAGCAGAACCGTTACATTAACGCAGCCTGCATTATTAACAGTTGCCCCATCAAACACAAATGTAACTTGCAGCGGGTTTTGTAATGGCAGCGTTACAGCAACAGCAGCAGGAGGAACCTCTCCCTATACTTACCTATGGTTGCCTGGAGGATATACAACTTCGGCACGCGCAGGACTTTGTGCCGGTGACTATTCAATTACTGTAACAGATACAAAAGGATGCACCGCAACAGGAAGTGTTACTATTACTTCTCCCCTTCCATTATTATCGAACCTCTCAAGTACAGGCACATCGTGCTTTGGAGTTTGTGACGGCAGTGTATCATCCGCTGCTTCGGGAGGAACCATTCCTTATACTTATAACTGGTCAAACGGGAAAACAACTTCCTCGTGTTCCGGAATATGTGCAGGTACTTACACTTTAACACTGCGTGATTCACAGGGATGTATTGCAACCAATACGATCAGCGTTTCTCAGCCAAATATTTTTACAGCGTCCATTTCTTCTGCCTCTCCTAATCCTTTGAATTGTAATGGAGACTGTAACGGAACGGCTGTAGTAACTCCCAACGGAGGAACTGCTCCCTATTCATATCTTTGGTCAACCGGAGCAACTGCAACTACTCCATCGGTAACAGGACTTTGCGCAGGTATTTATAATGTTAATCTAACCGACTTGAATGGGTGTACCGCCTCTGTTTCCATTACCTTTTCACAGCCAAACACACTTAGTGTTACTGTTGCTTCATCCAATCCTACTTGCAGCGGAGGATGCAACGGTTCTATTTCTGCAATTGCAGGTGGCGGTACTCCGGGCTATACTTTTTCATGGTTACCCGGAGGGCAAACAACATCCACTATTGCTTCTTTGTGCGTGGAGGATTATACACTTACTGTCACGGACAGCAAAGGATGTACTAACATCCAAACTGTAACGCTTAGCACGGCTTTTCCACTTATCGCAAATGCATCTGTAGTCACAAACGTTTCCTGTTCAGGATCCTGTGATGGTTCTGTTACGGCAAATCCAACAGGAGGTTCGCCTCCATTCTCCTATCTGTGGACAGGAGGTAGCACTGCTCAAACTGTAACTGGATTATGTGCCGGAACTTTTAGTGTAACGGTAACCGATGCAAACGGATGCACAAACATTGACATCGTTACTATCACTCAGCCAAGTGTTCTTTCTTCTTCCATTGCCTCCACTACCTCCAGTTGTTCCTTATGTACCGGAACAGCATCTGTAACTACATCCGGAGGAACTGCTCCTTATACCTATTTGTGGACACCGAGCGGACAAACTACTGATGCAGCTGTTGGTTTATGCATAGGAACTTATTCCGTTAATGTGACCGATGCAAATGGATGTACAAATTCTATTGCAGCTGTAATTCCTCCTGTGGTTACGCTTACAGTTACTGTATCCGGCACAAGCGTTAATTGTGCCGGTTCATGTGACGGACTTGCAACAGCAACCCCATTTGGCGGCAATAATCCTTATACCTACATGTGGTCGCCAAGCGGGCAAACTACCCAATCTGTAACCGGATTCTGTGCAGGCACATATACCGTAAATGTTGCCGATGCAAATGGATGTATTTCTGCCAATACACTTTCTTTCTCTGATCCTCCGGCACTTTCTGTTGCGATGGATAGTACAGATGCCTCCTGCGGAATATGCAATGGAACGGCAACTGCTACTCCTTCAGGAGGAACAGGATCGTACACTTACACCTGGTCAGGATTTCCGGTTCAAACCACGGCAACGGCAACCGGATTATGCTCAGGTAATTATACCGTAACAGTTGAAGATTCAAATAACTGTACGATTACAAACACTATTACTGTAGGTAATATTCCTTCCATCAGCGATAATCCTTCTATCACACTTGCTAATTGCGGACTGAGTGACGGAAGTATTTGTGTAGCTCCAACGGGGGGAACTACTCCTTATACTTATGCCTGGGCTCCAGGCGGAGCCACAACGGCATGTATTACAGGATTGCCTTCCGGAATTTATACGGTCACTATCACCGATGCAGTTGCATGTGCCGGAACTTTCCCTATAGGAGTAGGTAATGCAACCGGTCCAACAGTAAATGTTACTTCTTCTTCGAATCCATCCTGCAACGGATATTGTAACGGTTCAATTACTGTTTCGGCTTCCGCTGCCACTCCACCTTATACTTTCTTATGGACTCCGGGTGGTGAAACAACAAATTCAATAACCGGTCTTTGTTCCGATACCTATATTGTTCAGGTGCAAGATGCTGTTCCATGCACCACTTTTGCAACAGTTATACTTACTGATCCGGCACCCATTGTTTCAAATCCTTCTGCCACGAATGTGTCGTGCAACGGGGGCAACAACGGAAGTATATGTTTAGCTCCTTCCGGAGGAACCGGTCCTTACACTTTTTCCTGGAGCAATGGACAAACAACTGCCTGTGCAACCGGTCTTATAGCAGGAACTTACACAGTTGCTTTTTCGGATGCATCGGGATGCAGTGATACGATTTCAATACCGATAAGCGAACCCTCTTTGCTGAGTGTAACTCTTGCTTCCAGCAATGTTACCTGCAATGGAATGGGCAATGGCACTGCAACTGCAACTGTAACAGGCGGAACTACTGCTTATGCTTATGCATGGAGCACGGGCTCTCCTTTGTCTTCTATAGTAGGACTTGTACCCGGCAATTATAGCATCACAGTTACAGACAACAAAGGATGTACTGCTACTGCAACGGTTGCGATTACTCAACCAACTGCGCTGACAACCACTATCAGTTCAACAAATGTTTCCTGTAATTCGCTTTGCGATGGAACAGCAACATTAACAACTGCTGGAGGCAATTTACCTTATTCCTATTTCTGGCTCCCAGGAGGAGAAACTACTTTATCCATCACTGGACTTTGCGTAGGAAATTATGATGGAACTATTACCGATGCACTCGGATGTTCCTCCTCAAAATCTGTTGCCATTACACAGCCTCCTGTTCTTTCAGTATCTGTTATAGCGGTTGACGCAAGTTGTTTCGGAGGATGTAACGGCACTGCTTCGGCAAACGCAAGCGGTGGAACAGGAATTTATACATATGACTGGAATCCCGGAGGAGCAACTACTTCTTCTGTTACAGGATTATGCGCGGGATCCTATACACTTTCTTTAGCCGATGCCAATGGATGTGTGGTGAATGATTTATTTTCCATTTCATCTCCCACACAAATCCAGGCAAACATTACCAACACATCCCCTTCGTGTTTCGGAGGATGCAATGGAACTGCTACTTCTGCTCCGGTTGGCGGTTCTGCTCCCTATACCTATCTGTGGAACAACGGTCAAACAAATGCAACTGCAACAGGACTGTGTGCCGGAACCTATACGCTTACTCTCTTTGATGCCAATGGATGTTCTATTGCTCAAACAACAAATGTTTCTGATCCTGTTCCTATCACTGTTTCCACAGGTGTTGCTGACGCAACGTGTTTAATTTGCAACGGAAGCATTACAGTTATTTCTTCCGGTGGAACAGGTCCTTATTCCTATTCATGGAATTCCGGGCAAACTTCTGCTAACATTACAGGACTGTGTGCAGGAGTATATGTTGTTACTGTTACAGATGCCATTGGATGTACAGCAGTGGACAGTATTGCGGTCAGCAACACTTCGGGCCCTTCTCTTGTTACAAACGGAACAAACAGTTCCTGTTTTGGTTTCTGTAATGGAACCTCTACTGTAACAGCAACGGGGGATGGTCCTCCATGGAAT